>JBBKWP010000473.1:0-12766 GCA_037968995.1 Candidatus Xenobia bacterium | reverse complement strand
TCGGCTATGGGCTCAGGCGGAATACTAGGAGAGATAGAGGCTGCCTAGATTCAGTCCACAGCGGCTAGGAGGCGCCCAGCAGCTTTTTCCACCAAGGCCTTTTCACTGGGGCACTCGCCTGGGTAAGCGAGAATGTGTCCCAGGAAATGACCCACGGGCTAGGGGCTCGAAAGAAGAGCGCCTTGGCTTCCACCGGACGTCCGTATCGAGCCTGCCACGAGTTCCAGTCCGCCAAGGCTTCTGCGGGAGGGGGCCCTTCGAAGACTTCCATCAGGTGGATCATCCAGTTGCTCAGCAGATAGCCCTGTCGGTCATAGACGGGGTCACCCTTTGCGCAACTTTGCAAAAGCACGGGCATCGTCTGGTTGACTCCGCTCAAAGCTCGCTGGGGATCGCCGCCCACGCTGTGCAGATAACCCTCGAGCTCCCGGTACAGAAGGAGATCCGAGTCCGACGCTTGTCCATTTTCGAGTAGCTTGATCCCGGCGTTCGTTAACGGATCAGCCTGGCAGGTCCAGATCGCACCGGCACTTCTAGTGTTTCCCCGCAACGTTTCCGCCAAAAGCATGGTCAACGCGAGCTTGACGAGCAGAAAACCGTGCACCTTCTTCGTTTCCAGAATCTCTTTGCACAGAGCCTGCGCCCCGCGATAAGCCTCGAAATATTGACCGGCGAGGATCCTACGATCCAGTTCCTCACCACGGCGACAGAAGGCGGGAGTGGGTGGACTCTCGGGCGTAGTCGCGACCACCTCTTCATTATAAATGGGCAAGCGCTGCAACTTTTCCAGGCGCGCTTTTTCACCGGGTGTGGACCAGATGCGGACCTTCTCCCCTAGGAAGATCTCCTTGCTATGACGGAACTCACCAAAAGACCCGAGCAGTTGACTGAAGCCCTCCACCACCATGAAGATTTTGGTCGCGCCGGCGGCGGTCTCCAAGGTGGCCTCACCGTTCCCCCAAGCCATCAATACACCGTCTTCAGGTGGATGTAAGTTCCCACCCGCCAAGTCGACCCTACAGCGCCCGGCGAAGGCGGCGATGTCCTCGGCGCGCCCAAGGACGAAGTCCGCGATCGCATCGGTCCGCTGCGAGAGGCGGGCCAGGACAAAGGGCGGTCCTTCCGCGGGGCGGACAGCGTTCAAGCCCAAGACAACCGGACGAGGCGAAAGGCTGCCCACCATCTCAATCTGCCCGGGTGTCAGGGATGGGAGAATCTCGAGCGTGGTATCCAACAGATGCACATAGTTCATCATCTCGGCTCGGTCGAGGGCAAGGTTGACCACCATAGAGAGTTTGTCTGACTCGACCATCAGATAATGAAAGTCGCCAATAGGGTCGGTCAACATCGAGTGACTCGTCCCTTGATGGGTGTACTCGTAAATTTTCTGAAGCTCCACAGTGTCCCCCTCGTGATCCCATTTTGTGAACCGAAGGGAGGTTCTACGCGAGCGACCGATTTCACTCTCACCAGGGAGTTGCGGTAGCCTGGGCGCTGCTATCGGGTGGGGACTAGGGAAGTCGGAAAGATCACCCCACCAAGCCCAGCTCGAAATACTCCGCGGCGGGAATCGGTACTCGGAGTTTCCAGGTGACGGCCATAGGCTGATCTCCCTCGTGACTGACGTACTCCGCGGGACCTAAAAAAAGATAGGGACTCGCCGATCCGCGCTCATCCTTGCTAGTCTCTCTGACGAAGAGAAGCGCTCTTTTCCCCTTCCCTTGATGACTCTGATAGCGCCGTCCGGTGGGTGAGTCGGCTCGGGTGGTGCTTTGGGACTCCCAGTGGAAGAGCTGCTGAGAGATGGCAAAGTCGCGATACAGTGTGGAGGGGCTGTAGTCTTTCTCGTTCTTTCTCACGGTGATGAAGAACAGATCGCAGCCACTCGGCTGGTGATAGTACACCCCTTCACGTATGCGGTGAGGACTCTCTGGAGTGAGCACCCCAAAAGCGGCCAAGATTTCAGACAGGCTGTAGTGACAATGAACCGAGAGTGGCACCTCCGGCAACTCGTCGAACGGCCAAGCCCGGTGGGTAATACGTTGGCGCAAGACGGGCAGTAGAGCACGAAGCTCGGGTACGGCCCAGGGGTCCGACCAAAGCGCCTTTAGCTGCTCGAGGATCGGAGTCTTGGCCTCTTCTGGAGACCACAAAGAGAAGTGGAGCATGGCCAAGAGCTTTCGCCGGCGAACATCCGTTGGAAGCTTTTCGGGTGGAGCCGGGGCGCCGACAAGCTGTTGCCAGTAGGTGAGTTGCTCCAACGAATCTAGATGGATGAGTCGAGAGATGGCCTTGGCCAGCTTCTCAGCACCCGACTCATCATTTTCGAAGTGGACCGCCGCACGCAACGGCATCCAACCCGGAATTTTTCCACGATACAGATCGCTGAGATCCACTTGGGCCCGGTGGAGAAATTCCGCTAGGCTGGTCGTGGGCCCTAGGTGTCCCAGCTCTTGCTTTAGGAAGGCCCTATTTCCCTTGACCGAACGCCTCACGTTCTCTAGGACAATCTTGGCCGATTCCCGATCCAGCTGCAGGGAACATCCAGATGGCAGATGAGGGAAGCCTTGCTCGACCTGCTCCTCCAGCTCTTTACGGCTTCCGCCGAGGAGCGCTCGATAGACTAGGTCAAAGCGGAATTCTTTGCGCGCGTAACCGATGAAGTCGAGCACGGTGAGACATTCTTTGCCTTTGTGCAGACGCAGACCACGACCGAGTTGCTGTAAGAAGATGGTGGCGCTCTCCGACGGCCGCAGAAGCAAAAGCGTATCGACCTCCGGCAGGTCCACACCCTCGTTAAAGACATCCACGCTGAAGATGATCTGCAGCTCACCGTTTTTTAACGACTTGATGGTCGCTCTTCGTTCTGGGCTCTTGGTCTCGCCCGTGACGTAGGCGGCGCGAAAACCGGCTCTCACGAACTGGGATGTCATAAACTTCGCGTGCTCCACGCTGACACAAAACCCGAGCGCCCGCATCTTGTCCAGGTTGGACACCCGCGCTTTGAGCTGACGGACGATGATCCCCACTCGGGCTTGGTCACCGGTGTAAAGCGTCTCCAGGCCCGACACCAGGTAGTGTCGACCTCGAGACGGCACGCTCTCGAGGTTGGTGTTGTCGTGCACGCCGAAGTACTGAAAGGGGCAGAGAAGACCACGATCCAGGGCGTGCCAGAGACGAAGCTCGGCGGCCACATGCCCGTCGAACCAGCCGGTGACGGACTGACCGTCGGCCCGCTCGGGTGTGGCCGTCAGACCGAGCAGTAAACGAGGCTGAAAATGGTCTAAAAGGCGCTGATAAGTGGGGGCGGCGGCGTGGTGAAACTCATCTACAATCAGGACATCGAAGTGATCGCTTGCCATCGTCTCCAAGTCTTCGCTGGCCAGTTTCTGAACCGAGGCGAAAAGATGGTCCGACTGGGTGGGTTGGTGCTGCCCAGTCCACATCTCGCCGAAACTGCCGTCCTTCATGACCCCCCGAAAGGTGACCAAACTCTGCTCTAGGATCTCTTGTCGATGAGCCACGAACAGCAGTCGGGCGCGTGGCAAGCTTCCCTGAACACGGTGGTAGTCAAGGGCTGCCATCACTGTTTTACCGGTACCGGTGGCGGCCACCACCAGATTCTTCCAGCGCCCGTGAAGCTCGCGCTCGGCCTCGAGCCGGTCGAGAATCTCTCTTTGAAAAGGATAAGGCGTGACGTCTAAGTGATAGTTGAGGTAAGAAACGGTGTAGTCACCCCTCTCTTCTTTGACGGCACTGACAAAACGGTCGCGGTCTCGCTCAGTTTGGTAGCTCTCGAACTCGCAATCTTGCCAGTAGCTCTCAAAGGTCGATTCGAACTTTTTGAGCACTCGTGGGTTCTCGGTGCGAGAGACCCGCACGTTCCATTCCAGTCCCTCGACTAAGGCCGGAGCCGACATATTGGAGCTGCCGATGTAGGCGGTGGAATACCCGGAGTCTCGATGAAAGAGCCAAGCCTTGGCGTGAAGGCGGGTGCGGCGACTGTCGTAGGACACCTTCACTTGGCCCAACTGGGCCAGAGCGTCCAGCGCTTTAACATCGGTGGCGCCCAGATAACAGGTGGTGAGCACGCGCAGTTGACCGCCGCGCTGGGCGAAAGCGGCTAGGGCGTCGCTCAGCATTCGAAAGCCGGTCCACTTGAGAAAAGAGCAGAGCAGATCCACGCGATCGGCTGACTGGAGTTCCTTGATCAGCTCCGCGCCGATGCGGTGCTCGCCCCGGGCATTCACCAAAAGGTCAGTGGCGCTCAGGGGAATGGCCGGCCGAATGGGCACGACCTTGGCCATCGTGTTGGTGGGCTGAACACTGAGGAGTTGGAGCAGGCGGCTATCCACAGCCTCCTCATCCCACTGCTCCAGAAGAGTTGCGACATTGTTGACCAGTGCGATGCGCTGGTCGGTGTCTTTCAGACTCTCAAGCTTTCGTAGGATGATGTCGGCCAGATGCTGCGACAGGACTCGCGGCGCCTCGGCCTGGTCCAACGTCTCTTGTGACACTTCAAACTCGGGCCCCAGCGCTTGCAAATCTGCCGCCAGCCCCCGGGTCATAAGCTTCTCGTAGAGGCCAGGTTTCACGAGGGTGGGATTCGGAATGCTGATTGGAGACCCTCTAGGAGATGGGGGCGGCCTGGAGACAGTTGAGGTCTGGATCCTGATCCAGGGTGAGGTGATGGTAGGGAGTTGCGGTAGCCTGGGCGTAGGGTCGGAGAGTCGCCTGTTCAAGATATGGTGGTCGGGAAACCTAGGGCTTGATGGGACCGGCTTGACTTTTGAGGCGCGCTTCCAGGAGTTCGCCCAGCTTGCCTTGGTTGCGTTCAAGGATGGCGCGGGCGGCTTCTGAGGAGACCAGGTAGCTTCCAGCGCCTCCTAAGCTTCTGGCCGCGGCACCCCCAATTCCGCCGCTGGTCGCCCCCACTGCCCTCATGGCCGCGCCACCGATTCCGCCCATCTCTCCGGTGCCGCCGAATCGGTGACGGGCGACGTAGGTTCCGCCGGTGTGGTTAGCCGTCTGCGCATAAGCTGCAGCGGCGCGAGCGATCTTGGTCGCCATCGAGGGATCTTCAGGGGTGGTCACCGTATTGTTCGTCATCATTGTCTTGGCCTCCATCAGTTTCTGTTATCTTCTGATAAGACTATCCCATGGGGCTGTTTAACAGCTGTTATTTGCGATGGAGAGGCGTGAGCTCACGAACAGCAACGTTGACCGGGCGGCCCCGATCCTTCGAGTCTGTCGATATTATTATCAACAGAGTCGCAGAGTACTCGCTTTGATCTGCTCCGTTCCGGATCGAGAGACGCCCGCGGGACACTGCCCCCGTAACGTCAAAAGACCCGCGCGGCGAAGCGCATTCCTGTTCAAGGTCGAGTGAGGCGTCGTGATAGGTGGATTGGGGTGGGGGGACGACCTCCAGCGCCTTGAAGGGCCGGGTCGCGGGGAAATCCTAACGTGGCGACCGCTTGGCCGCGGGAACTTCCCGGAGTACACTCTCTCTTTCTATGAGTGTACGCAGTCAGCATACCTTAGGTCGTCAAGACATCCTAACGGCTTGTTTAATCCGCTCCAAAGTATAGGGGGTTATCCCATCCCCTGCCTACCGGGTCACCCTCTCCAGGACATGCCGAGGCGTCGATGGTAAGAATCTCGTGCCTTAGTTCACAGATCGTCGTCGCGAAGGTACTCTCTGAGCCAGGAGGGCGGTTTCCAACCGGAGCGCGGCGCCGCAAGGACGATCCGAAGCTCTTTCTTGCGGGAGAACGCGCGAGCCAGATCTATCTCGGGACCGATGCCTTGTGTCGCCGCCCCCTCCCCCATCGCGGCGGAGGTATGGGGACGGAAGAGAAAGTGGTCCACCGAACTCAGCCCCTCCGGTAGGCTCAGGAGCAATTCCCAGGGACCGTTCACAGCGTCAGCCTCAAGAGGCTGAAGTCGCGCCCCCCCTCGCGCGCTGCCGTAGAGATCCGCTCGGTAGGAAAGTCGAAACTCTTTCTTGGCGTCATCGCGCAGCAGGTGAAGCTCGGTGACACCTTCGTTTTTGTAGCGGTCCTTTTGGTCTTTGGGGCGGGTCAAGCCGTTGTAAACTTTGATCGCCTCTTGCGCTGCCCGGCGATTCCAAACCGTCGGTGTCAATACGAAATCGACCCGGAGCGTCAGATCGCGGCGCAGATCCATGTGGCCCTGGGTAAGGACCAGAGTCGCCGGCTCTTGGGTGTCGGGGAAGCTGGATAGCCAGCCGTCTCTGAGCACCCTAAGAATTCTCGGTGCGTCTCTTTTGTGTTCGGCGGCGATCTCGCTTTCCAACATTTGCCACTGGCGCGTCGTTTCGCGAGTGGCCGCCTCCACCGCGAACTCGAAGACACTGGGCCCATCGGGATTCCAGCGGGCCCGTCCGGCGGTGTAGGCTGGGTTGTCTTTGGCCAAGTCGTAGTGGATGAAGGCTTTCTTGGGCTCAGCGGCGGTTCGGATCCGCTGCCGGTCGTCGAGACTGTCCAACTCTTCACTACGATAAAACGGTCGGCGAAATTTCTTCTCGAACGGCTCCACCTCCTTGACCTCCCCCGGGGGAAGAGTGCGGGCGAGAGTGTAGGGACTGACCAACGGGAAAGGAAAGTCGTCGAAATCGCTGGGAGCCAGCGGAATCGTTGTGACACCTGCCACCAGATGCTTTTCTACCCAGTTGGTGTGGGAATAGAAATCCTGGACCGCGTGGAGATATGTGCCGTACTCCACCATCGCCCGGCGATACATCTGATAGTCGACCACAGCCAGGCCCATGAGTTCGACGACGTCTTCTAGTCGGTCCTCGAGGACGTCTTCGGACTCCTCGAACGTCATGTCGGTGAAGTGGAGGGGCTTCACCCCGAACAGGTCGCCGTAAAACTTATCAGCTTCCAAATTTCCAAGGTCCAGCCAATGCAGCGTTTCGTCGGTGATTTTCAGGGGCTCTAAAGCCTGATGCGTGATCCGCTCGTGGTAAGCTCCACCGAAAAACTCTAGGCTGGAGAAGGCCTGAGGAGCCGACTGAAAACAGAGGACTATAGCGACGACGGCAAGCCCGCCTCGGTTGAGGTGCATCAAGGTTCGTTGCGGTAATGAGGCCCTAGATCCTGCCGGGAAAATCGGACTGGGTGAATGTAAGGAGACGTAATAGGCGCTTGCGTTGCGCACAAACAGAAGCTTTAGGGCGCCCCCGGTCAAACGCCGGGGCATGATGGGTGAACTTGGCTACGACCTCATTGGCGACATCCACGGGTGCGTTTTCCGAGAATCTCCAGGCATTCTTTCGGTTTAGGAGAAACCGTGCGATATGCCCTGGCACCCACTGCTGGCCGTGCTGACCCTCTCCCTCTCGGGCGACATTACGCGGCCCACACGGGCAAGGTGCGCTGTCGTCTGATACTCTTCTCTGGTGAGAGCTAGTAGACGCTCACCCTAGCCGTTCATTCTTTCCTCCAACTGCGCGAGTACGTCGACGTTCCTGAGCGAACTCATTCCCTGGATGTAGTACTGCGGAAAGTGGCGACTCAAGGGTACCACAGCATGACCTGTCGCGAAGTCATCGGCGATGGCGGCGAGGCTGTCAAGAGTGTGCCGACCGCTCTTAATTTCGGCCATCCCGTAGCGGTCGATATAAAGATCTGTCCCCGCGCTCTTGCCGAAAGGCAGCGCCAGTGGAACGGGGTCGCCGCTGTGGATCACGTTCACCATCCGGGCCGAGGTGCCTGAGTTGTCTAGATGATTCTTTTCTGCGGACCAGCCCACGTTGGGAGCCGCGAAGCGAATTAAGGCCTGGGGCGAGATCCCTAGTTCTTGCTTGGTCCTCTCGAAAAGATGAACCGCCACCGCGGCGCCCAGGCTGTGGCCGGTCATGTGGATTGCTTTGTTGGCGGCCATAGCCGTTTGCAGCAAGGGCTTGAGTTGTACCCACACGCTGTCGGCTTGGTTCTTGAAACCGGCGTGCACCCGAGCCGTTCCGGCGTGATTCAAGACTGCGGTGGCGTTGAAGTCGGCTACCAGATCCTCAAAATTGAAGGCGTTCTCTTTCCCGTGGTTGGCGGCCCAAGGAGCCGAGGTGCCGCGCGCGGCGACCAAGAGCGCGTCCTCGGTTTCCACCACGGTCAGATTGCCACCCCGGTCTGCCTCCGGGATCCCCAAAGCCGCGTTGTTGGCTGAACTCAAGATGTGCACGGACTTCACGTTCTTTTGTTTGGCGAAATGGGCCATCTGGTCTTCGGGTGCGGAATAAGAAGCTGTAGCTAGAGCGATTAGCGCCTCCCCGTTGGCTTTGGTGAAGACTTTGTTCGCCTGAAAATTTCCCAGGTCCACCTGGTCCATCGCTTGTGCGGTGACTTCCGAGTCCATGCCATGCTTGAGCACCGAGATAGGGATTTTGGGGAGGCTGCTTTTGACTTGAGAAAGTGAGTCACCGATCATCATATAGGTAAAGACCTTCCTCTACCACTGTGTGTTTGAGAGCGGCGTGATAGAATCTAAGTTCAGTCTATCCAAGCCGTTCCGAATCGATTCCGAGAGGGAAGCTAGATCCTGTTGGGTCGGCAATCGACAAGCGTGTGAAAGACGAAACTAGTTTGAGCAGCTCAGGGTTTGAGCGTCACCCGGCCCAGCACAAACCTTCGCCACATCAAGGTCAGCTCCGTGGGTTTTGACTTCTTTGGTATCTCAAAGTAAACACGATCGATCTCCACAGATTGTCCAGGCTCCAAAGCAGCCCCCTGGGGGAGGAACATCTCCGAGACTGTACCGAACTCAGCGGGGACGGGTATTACGCACCATTGGGGACTGAAAAGCATGAACTTCCACTGTACATATTGCGGACACGGAATCGAATCTGAAGGTGCTTCGATATCCGAACTGATGATCTGTAAGAATTGTCAATCCGAAGTGGCTGTCCCCGCTCCCAAGCGGCCCGCGCCTTCGGTGGCTTCCTCCGGAGTCCCATCAAAAGTAGGTAGTGGAATCCGTCGAGTTTGTTTACTCGGGCTGCTGACTTGTTTCGTTGTAGGGGCTCTTACGGCCATTTATGGAGTTTTGATATCGGAAATGGGCAGCTTCCAAGGGAAGATTTTATTGACCACTCTTTCGATAGGCGCCTATAGCCTGATTGGGCTTTGTTGCGCCTTGCTTGTAGAGAAAGGCCAATACGACCAGTTCGGTCGCTTGGGACTCGCTCTGTCCGCCGTCGGTGCCCTGTTCGCGGTGCTGACGAATTGGGGATTCTCCACAGGTTTAGAGGTTCTCATCAAAGGTCGCGTCCTGTTTCTCATTCTGGGAATCGCTTTTGCGCACTCTTCTCTTCTCTTGGCGATCGATACCAACCATCCACTTGTGCGTTCCGTCCGACGACTCACGCTCTGGATGATCGGCTCAGTTACAGCGCTGCTCTTGGTGATCACACTTTCCCCACTTTTGGCATTTTGGGCTTGGTCTTTCCTCGTAATTTTCGGCATATTAGACCTGTTGGGCACCCTAGCGACTCCTATTCTCCACTTAGCGCTGCGAAACACACAGGGATCTTCCTCGGCGTCGTAGGCCTTGAATGATTCGGGGCCGTAGGCCTTTTCGCCCAATATGGATTGCTTGGCTACGAGATGCCGATCCATTCGCCCCAGGTCTGCTCACGAACCTCATAAGTTCCGTCGTTGCTCTGCATAACCGGAACCTCTTTGCCTTCTTTGGTGGCTTTCACCTCGCCGTCGACCACGCGAACCGTATAGCCGTCGCCGGTCACCTTCACGCGGGTGTCATCGCCGGACATATAGACCTTGTTGCCTTCGCCGTCCACCGAGACGCTGTTGAAGTTGCCCTTGCCCGGTGTGTCCCGATCCTCGTCTTTGGGGCCGTCGATGATGACATCGTTCTTCTCGCCCTTAATGTTCACGGAATTATAGTCGCCCCGGGTCACCGAGGTCGACCCGTCGCTGTCGACATCGATGGTGGAGTCATTGTTGCGACCATTTTGTATAACGTTGTTATCGCTCGAGTAGGTGGTTACACGTGACGATATTTTATCCCTAAGATTCCTCCTTCTTCCCCGGCTCGAACTCCGGGGTCTGAACCCACCCTACCCTGGTGCACTGACACAACTTGTCACTGAAAGGTGTAAATCAGCTCGGAAGGGATGTCCGGTGTGGGATGGATATCAAGGCCTCGCGATCGGACTCGGCGCCGTTGTGATCGTTGTGGGGGTTGTCCTGATCGCGGCCCTGAAAATCGCTCCCATCGTAGTTTCCGCGACCATCGGCGCTCTGGCGATGGTGCTCTCGGGGTGCCTCAAGACAGAGGACGCCTACCGTGCCATCGATTGGAAAGTGATCTTTTTGTTGGCCGGGATGCTCAGTCTGGGAAGCGCCATGGAAACGACGGGTGCCGCGACGGTTTTCGGAGACGCCATCCTCGGTGGCATTCGGCACCGCGGCCCTCAGTTGGTTCTCGGCGTGCTCTACATTGTCACCACGCTACTCACGGCTGGGATGTCCAACAACGCCACAGCCGCCCTTCTGGCTCCCGTCGACATATCGATGGCTCCCAGTATGGGGGTCAGTCCCCGTCCTTTTCTGATAGCTGTGAGGTTCGCCGCCTCAGCCTGCTTTTCCAGTCCCATAGGCTATCGAACCAACCTCATGGTGTACGGGCCCGGTCGCTCTAAGTTCCTAGACTTCCTCAAGGTCGGTGGACCCCTGAACCTGATCTTTTTGCTGGTTTCTGTCCTTATGATCCCGCTGATTTGGACGTTTTGATGGGACAATCCGAAAAATTTGGCTAGGTCGGAGCGGAATAGAAATCTCTAATTTACTTTCTGTTCACAAGATCACGAACGATATCGCTTTTGGGTTGCTCCCTTTACCTATCCTAACGCCATAGACGTTAGGGGTACAAGAATGAGAATCGAATCCAGCAGAAATTTTAGTAGAGACACAATCTTTGAGAGCATGAGGAACGCGCAAGCGGAGGCGGTCTCAAGGGGAGCTTTCAAGACGGCTGAAGAGGTTTTCAAAATAGAACGAGGCCTACAAAAGCTGTCGGGCGATGACGCCGTCGAACTTTTGAGGAATGTGGAGAAGAAACAGGACTACTGGAAGTCGGAGCGCAGCCTGTTGTGGAAAATTCCCGCTTGGGCGGCCCTGTCTGTGGGGCCGGGGGCGGCCATTGGCGGGCTGATCGGACGTGTGGCAGGCGATACCCCCCTAGGTGTAGTTCTCGGAGTCGTCACAAACTTAACCGCCACGGCAGTTTTGGCGTATCAGGGTGAGACTGGGGTGAAGCATCCTGGAACCTACTATGTTGTCGAAGAAGGGAGAGGCCCTTTGAAAGGCTTCATCGACCTTGAAGAAGACAAAACCGAGCTTTACAATTCGTTGGCCGCCGAGCTCAAACGGGTCACAAAAAGCCTAGACTCGGGTAGTGCGCCTGTAAAAACTCCAGACAGGGCTAAATTAGAAGAAGTTCTTGAGCAACTGAAGGACACGGCGGAGAAATCCGCGGACCTCGAAAAGGTCATCGAGGTTCAGGACAATCAAGACTTTCTCCATCGCGCCAAAGGAAACAACCTTTTGGAAATTTTCCGTCAAAACAAAGATAGAGAGTCCGTCGCAGATCTCATCTTTGGCCTAGAACGACAACATCTCACTC
The DNA here is from genome assembly GCA_037968995.1 of Candidatus Xenobia bacterium. Taxonomy (GTDB): domain Bacteria; phylum Vulcanimicrobiota; class Xenobia; order Xenobiales; family JADMJV01; genus JAEXNA01. Next base: position 1,099 of record JBBKWP010000473.1, on the reverse strand, counting down.
CCAACGATTCTTTGGACATGAGCCTTTCAGCCTCGGCGTCCTTGCTCGCTTAGCTTTACTTCGGAGATGTGTGTTCGGAGGGGTCTTCTGTAGTCAGCGAACGCGCTTACAACGATTGAACGGTCCAACTGTCATCCGTAACATCTATTACCTAGGACGAGGGCGAGCGTAATCCAAGCCTTACCGAGTGGGGAATACTCCGTTTAAGGTGAACGCAGGAGGCGCCGTTAGAGGCTTCGAATCCCTATCTTCAACAGACTTGGGGGTCTCATGCTCAGTTTTGCTAACAGCGAGAGTCCGTGGCTCGAAGAGTGATGAGGGCACCGGAAGGATTCTTCCCTTGGTTGTGGGCTACTCAGGGACTTCGAATGGCAATCGGAGTCGTCGGGCCGTTCCTAGCCCTCGTTGTCTGCACCGTGAGCTTCAATGTTTTGCCGAGGAATCAGACGAACCAAATTTTTGGTCTTTTGCTCTGCCTCACGCCCTGGCTGGTCTTCGCCATCCCCTACTTCGGCATCCCTTTTTACAATACGGTCGCCGCCTACTCAAAGTCGGTTGGGCGCAATCTCAGCCTGCTCTATATCGCGGTCGCCGGGTCCGTTTTCGCTCCTCTTATCGCCCTTGGATACTACGGAATCTCAGTTGAAGTTATGCCCATCGCGGGAGTGAGCTTCCTTCTCGGCACAGTGGGATTTGCAAAATTCGGGTCCAACACTCTTGGCGGCTATGAAGGCGCCGCCGTCATGGGTACGCGGGCTTTACGCGACCAGAACTTAGCTCGGGCGCTTGATTTTTTTCGCGTGGCGGCCTATATCGGAGGCGACGAGGCCGACGCCGTCAGGCAAGTGGCACTCGGCCTGAGCAGTGGTGGGCAGAGTGATGTGGCCCTTCAAATAACCTACGCCATGACCCAAGCCGCGCCCGACGATGCCAACAACTGGCGGGGACACGCTTATTTTTTAGCGAGCCTTCAACGTCCGGTGGAGGCCTTGGACGCTCTTGACAAAGCTATCAAAATCGAGCCGCGCAATCCAGACATCTACTACGACCGGGGCGTTCGACGTGTTGCGAGCGGTTCATCCTTCGACCTGGCTGTTGA
>JBBKWP010000472.1:0-6026 GCA_037968995.1 Candidatus Xenobia bacterium | reverse complement strand
TCCTGCGTCCTTGGATGCGTAGTCTCACTAGCGGATCCAGGCGCGCGGCAGTTCGCTGCCGACGAATCCGGTCAGGCGACGCTCCGCTGTCATGCTGGGCGTGCCGTCGGCGGCTACGGTCCAGTTGGCAACGAAAATGCCATAGGTGGGATATTTGTGAGTGAAAATAACTTTGCTTGCATCAGGGGCGAAGACCATACTTCCCGCACCGTCGGTGCGAAACACTCGCCGGTCCACCAACTCGAATCGGGGTACGGCCCCCGACCCATTGTCCTGAAGGCGGGCTAGTGTCGATTCGGAAGTGGCGTCCGAATAGTTCCCGCTGGGACCGGGAGTGAACGAGGTCCAGACGAGTTCGTAATTCGTGCTACCAGGAACAAAAGCGGGCAAGCCATCGCCTGTACGGAAAAAAGAGTTGTTGGTCACATTGGTCGAGTCTCGAATTTGCGGCGTCGATCCAGACACGAATTCAGACACGATGAGTTCCCCGCTCACGCTGGGCTGTCCAGGCGCGGTCAAGTTGGCCACGTTGATCAGGTAGCGCCCATCCGGCGACATGACGGCGGAGTAGCTTGAGGAACCTTGGATGGTTCCCAGCGTGACTTCGCCGGTCCCGTCAGCGTTACTCATCTTGAGGTGATCCGGCCAGTTTCTCATATAGATGATCTTCAAGCCGTCAGGCGACCAACAGGCCGTGCTCTCATTGGATGCGTTATTGGTGATGCGGGTCTGCCCTGTACCGTCGATGTTCATCACGAACACCTCGCCCTTGGTCGTGACGTTCCCGTTAGTCCAAGCGATCTTCGAGGCATCCGGCGAGACACAGGGACTGGAATCGTCCTTTGAACCGTCGGTGAGATACCTCAGGCTCGTTCCATCGGCATTGATTGTCGCCACATCGGAATTGCCCCGCTTGCGGGTTGTGAAAACGATTCGACCCGGAGGGACCACAGTGACGGGATTCAAGACGTTTGCGGTATTCGACACTTGGTTGCCGTCCGAGTCCTTGACCTCGCATGTCAAAACATACTGGTCGCCGACATTGGCTGTCGAAGGCGGAGCCCAGGTACAGCGGGAGACCCAGCGTCGAGAGATTTTATCCCAGACCATGGGGTGCTCGTTCTCCAGGGAGAAGTATCCCTCCCCGGCAGCCCCGTCAACCGGCTCCGCTTTCCAACTGCAAAACAGCGATTGGCCGTCAGCGTCTTGAGCCTCCACCGATAGGGTCAGATTTCGCTCCTGTTGCACCGTAGCCTTGGGCTCCAGAAAAGGCTTGGGATGAACCGCGACATTGGATACCGTAGGCACAGTGGCCGCCGGATTACTGGGCAAAACCAAGCTCGCCGGTTGGCCGGCCACCGCGATTCCTCCGGTCAGAATCTCGACTCCCGCGGGTTCGACAATGCCGGGTTCGACCCGCATCTCTCCCTGAGGTGAGATGCGAACGGTATGGGCTGCGAAGGCAGACTTCAATCTGAAGCTCTGCGGGCGGGCGGCCACCGGCATCTGGCCAGTTCCAAGGCTGACAGGGCTCGCGTCGATGCCGCTGGCCACCACTAGGCGGTACTCGTTGTCCATCATCGGTAGATCGTTACTCATCACCGACCCATCCGGCATGAAAACTAAGGCAAAATCCTTGCCGACACGACCCCCCAGCCATTGCGACACTGCATTGGCCGGCGAACTGCCGGCACTGGCGGGCCTGGTCAGGGTGGCAGAGCTTCCCCAATAGACCATGCCCATCACGCTGGCGGGATATTCTCCGCCAAACGACCGGGTGACGCTCACCCGAGGAGTGACCTCGCCTTCCATCAGGTAGAACGATTGCGTGGTGAAACGACTGCCGGCCTGGCTAGGGAGGCAGAAGGCCACCGGCAAACGGGAGCTTCTGGAACGTCCCTGGGCGGCCTCCAACTCGGCTAAAACAACCTGGGCCAGGCCTTCTGAGCCTGCTCGAGCCCTGTCTGAGCCGAAGGAGCGCATTCCCAAAATCGCGAGAACACTAAGAAGAACGAGAGTAGCCATGATCTCGGCGAGGCTAAAGCCACCGGACCGCTGCCCCATCTCAAAACGTCGCATCTCGCTGCCCCCTTCTTCACAAGGCTTAAAATTCGACCGCAAACCCATTCAACCTTGTTTGAGTACGGTCCGACTTAGGACAGCTACCGGGCTCGTGATCGCCCGCTCATGGCGTTCGTTGACTGCTAGATCTGTCCTACGGATCAACGGGAGACGGTAGAACCACTCCGGGCTTTAGCACGCCAAACTTGTCGTGGATACCCCAAGCGGTGACTCCAGGCTGTTGATTGGGCTCGTCGAAGGCTTCGAAAACAAACATCGGAACGCGGGCCTGTGGGATCCATAGCCTGAGCAAGCCGTTAAGGAATGAGGCCGCCAGCCCGGGGGTTCCATAAGTGCCGCCGTCAGCAGAGGGCCATCCCGATTCACCGATGTAGACCTGAGTTTGGCTCATTTGTGCGGCGGCCAAGGCGTTGATCACACAGTTGTACTGAAGGTCTGCGAGGGCCCAGTAAGGAGCGATGTTGCCGTCGTTCGAGGCGGGGTTGATGGTGCTGGTGAACACGCCAAACATCGGATACCAGGGAGCGGTTACCGGGACCTCTGCCACCACCGAATTCACAGTGTAAGACGGTAAGATATTGACGAACACGAACGGTTTCGTTGGGTTGACTTCGTTGATCGCCTGCATGTAGCCGAGCATCGAGTATGAGGCAGGGTCGTCCTGGAAAACAGCGTTGGCGGGCGGGTACGAGGTCAGTCCCCCGAACACCAGACAGGCCGAGATCGGCATATCGGTGTAGCCTGCCGCAGTCAGCGCGGCCCGAAGATTCCGGGCCGCCGAGGCCCAAAACTCCGGAGCGATGTTGGCGTCGCCCTTGGCATTGGGCTCGTTACCCAAGACGATCACCTTGATCACGCCGCTATCAAGGTAAGTCTTGAGACCAGCGACGTATTGAGTGGCTCCCGCGGCGGTTTGCAACTTACCGCCGCTGACCACTAGAGAGTTCTTGGTGCCCAGCAGGATTTCGATGTTATGGGCGACAGCGTAATCCAACACGGCTTTCATGTCTTGGTCCACGGTAAAATCCGTAGTAGTGGGCTCAAAGTAGTTATAGATGTGGAGCATCTTGAACCCCTCGGTCTGGGTCAGGAGATCTAGATCTCCACTCACCGTGCCGGCCCTGCCCTGGAAGTGACCGTAGCAGATACCCACGGTGTGGCTGAACGGTGAGAAAGAGGCGGGGTAAGGACCTTTGGCTGCCCAAGGTGTGTTGCTTGCGCCCAAGCTCTTAGGACCGACCGTCATCGAAGACGCCCTCAGACTGGTCGTCAGTTCCTGGCGCCCACTCCCATCAGGATTCATAACGATCAGATCACCGGTGGGCTCGGGGCTGCCTTGCGGGAGCAGAACTCCCGTCGTGGGTAGAGAACTGGCTAAGGCGAAAAGTTGATCATGCTCAGGCGCGTGACGGGCCTGAAATTCAGACGCTTGAGGGCTGTTGGTCACCTGGGTCAGTTTCCCGTTCTCGACGGCCCACAGGTCGCCGTTACGAGAAAAAACGACCACATTCCCTGGAGGACAGTAGGAGGGCCGAGTGTCCACCAAAGACCCGTCCGTCAGAGCGGTGACCGGACCCCCTGAGACGGCCACCGTGCTGATGCCCGTCCCGCGTTCAAAGACGACCGTGGATCCGTCTTCCGAAAAGGACGGATGCGCGTCTCTGTCCGGGCCGCTGGTTAACTGCGTCACGCCGGTACCGTCGGCGTTCATTACATAGATGTCTTGGTCATTACCGCCGACGACTGCGGAATAGGCGATTCGACGACCGTCCCACGAGTAGTTCGCGTCGGCCACCGGCAGAGCGAAATCGGCGGTCAGGTCTTGCTGTCCGCTCCCATCTGGGGAGACTCGGAAAATGCTGGACCTGCCCGAACCATCCAGCGAGCGGCGCACGAAAATGAGATCCGCGCCGTCAGGCCGGAAAGCGGGATCTCTGTCCTGAAAGCCCTCCGTGAGGACCACGGCGTTCTTCCCGCTTCTGTCGAGCCTGACCAGACGACCTCGTTGGGAGACAACCACGGAGCCTTGACTGTTGTTTAGCGAAGGATTCGGATTCGAGCCTTGAGCTACGGGATTATTCCCAGAACTACCACAGCCCGCCAGCAGGCCGGCCACGATCAGAGCACAGAGAGAATCGGTAATTTTCATAATAATGTCCGCTTTCCGTTTGGCGTGATGGGTGTTGAAAGTCTTCTTGGTAGAGGCACCGTCTCAGACCTTAAGCGCCGAAGCGTTGAACTATCACACGCCTCTCCACTCGAAGTTCTTCCCGGGCCAAGGGTGCCCTGCATCGTGGACTGTCCACCCTCACATGACGCAGTTGAAGAGACGTTCGTTCCTTCAACGGCAGATTCAAAAAGGAAATCTGATGGGAGAGAACGGATTCGGCCTTCATGAAAAAGATCGATAAACCAACTGTCATTGAGGCCTGCGGCAGCAAACCGAAGATCATCCGGGAATTTTTTGGGCGCGTGAACAGCGAACAGTCCGACTTGAGTCTGGCTCGTATGAGTTCGCCAGCGGGCTGGGAAGAGCCGGGCCAGCGACCCAAGTTCGACGAGTACACCTTAGTGCTGTCCGGTCGCATGGTCATTGAAACCGAAGGCGAACCTATTGAATTGACGGCCGACCAGGCCTTCCACTCGAAAGCCGGCGAGTGGCTTCGCTACACTACGCCGGAGGCGACCGAGTACGTGGCGATCTGTCTGCCGGCGTTTTCGCCCGAGATCGTCCACCGCGACGACTGAGGACTAGAAGGCCGACCGGACCCAGGAAACCGGCCTTGCTTTTAAGGGAATAAAGTCCGTCGGTATCGGGCAAGAGCAAGAGGTATGAAACCCCTTCTTATCATCGCCGGGGCGGGACAAACAGGACGCGAACTGGCGGGCCGGTTGGCCGAACTCTGGGAACTTGTGGTGATCGATCACGACCCTGAAAAGCTCGCGAGAATGCAACGAGAAAATCCCGGAGTCAAGTTGCTGGAGGGCGACGCCAGCAGTGTCGTCTTGCACAAACGCGCCTCCTCCGAACTCGCTCAAGCCGTGATCGGGCTGACCGGAAACGACGAAGTCAACCTAGAATTCTGTCGATTGGCGAGACAACGATTCAAGGTCAGCCATTGCTATGCCGCTGTCACCAATCGGAATCTCATTCCCCGCTTCGACCAACTGGGCATTCAAGTCATCAGCCGAGCTTTCACGGTGGCCTCGGTGCTGCAGACCCAACTTGAGCCAGGTAGTCGAACCAGTAGCGAACTGGGATTGGGCGCCGGCGAACTGATGGAAGTAACGATCCTCGCCCACTCCCCGGTGATCGGTCGCAAACTCGCCTCCTTCCACGCTCAGTCTTGGCTGGTCGGGGCCATTTATCGGCGCGGTCGATTGGTCGTACCCCACGGTCAAACCGAAGTCTTCGAAGGAGACCGAGTCCTGTTGATCGGAAGTCCCGAGATCATCCCCTCAGTGGCCAACTTCTTTCGTCGGGGAACGTCTGAGTTTCCACTGCAGTACGGCAGTAACGTCGTGGTGAGCGATCCCGAGCGAAAAGGCGAAGGGTTTTCTTTGCCCGAGGCCCTTCACCTCACCCAAGCCACTCGCGCGCAGAGCCTCAAGGTATTGGCGGCGCCCTACCAAGACGAAGAGACTCTACAAACGGTTTGCGAGTTCGCCGATGTGCCCACCAGCATTCACACGGCACCCGATGACTGGCCCAAACGTGTGAGCGATCTGCTGCGCGAACACGACTGCGGCTGCTTGGTGCTCCCTGGGCCCAAGCCGGGTCTGCTGGATTGGATGGGGATCGGAAACAACGCCTTGTTTTCGCTTCTAGACAGCAGCGAACAGCCTCTGCTTTTAGCCCGAGGAACCTTCCCCTACAAGAGAATCCTACTTGTAGCGGCCACGGGAACCGGTCATCTGAAAGCAACGGAACTGGCCATGGACGT
>JBBKWP010000471.1:0-37082 GCA_037968995.1 Candidatus Xenobia bacterium | reverse complement strand
GAATGATGGCGTCGTCGGTGTCAATCAGAACGCCAACATCATGCCTATCAAAATCGGAGGCCGTGGTGGAATCCCCGCCGACGCCATCATTCGCGGCGTGCAGTACGCCACCAAAATGGGCGCCCGCATCACCAGCAACAGTTGGGGCGGAACTCAGGCAAACAGGGCCATCGAAGCCGCCTTTAAAGAGTCTCCGGCGCTTCACATCATGGCGGCCGGCAACTCCGGTGACAACAACGACAGTCGCCCCCACTACCCCTCGAGCTACGACCTCAACAACAACGTGGCCGTGGCCGCAACCGACCACAACGACCGACTGGCAAGTTTCAGCTGCTACGGAGCCACCAGCGTGGACATCGCCGCTCCTGGAGTAAACATCCTTTCCACCGTTCCCGGCAGTTACGGAAGCAAGTCCGGCACCTCCATGGCCACTCCTCACGTGGCCGGAGCCGCGCTCTTAGTCGCTTCGCAATACCCCGAAGCCAGCAACGAAGAGTTGAAAGCCCGCCTCTATGGTGGAGCCGACAAGCTTCCCGGACTCGATGGCAAAGTGGTCACTGGCGGGCGCCTCAATGTGAACAACGCCTTGACGATGGAAGTTTAAGACACCTACTCTGGTTCGTACACGCCGACAGAAAGAAGCTTAGTTCTATACTGTGCCGGCGAGCATCATGCCGACGCGAAGGTTCCTCCCGAACATCCCGCGCTCAATGAAAATGTCGTTCGCTACCGCTGACCCCCAGCGAGCCGAGCGTGGCTTGCCGGCGAGGGCCCATCGTGTCAGTTGCCATGCTGACTGCAACGGCTGAGTGTGGCGACCTTCAGCAGGCGAGCGATGGTGGAAGGAGGACACGAGAACGCAGAGAATTTATCATGCCTGGGTTATCTAATCTTCGTAGCTCGGGTGCGGACAGGAGGCTAGAGGTGGTATCAAAAGCTGGTGGTAACAGTCCACAACTGAACGGCTATATGCAGGAGTTGAACGCTCGCGACAAAGCGAGTTTGGGCAAGTCTGAGCAGGCTAAATCCTTCTACGAGGTAGACTCGCTCGTCACCGATCTGTTCACCGACGCCTACGCCCCGCCGGATTCGACCGTCGGTGAGGGATTTGTCTATAGTTTTGCCTCAGACCGCTCTTTACGGGCAAAGGAGCATGACTTTCTCGACGATCTCGCCGAAACGATGACGGAGTTCACCGCCGCCTCTAAAGAGAGTATGGTCTTCCAGCCCATCAGCAAAGATGCGGAAGATATGATCGGCGGCCTGGTGGGGGTCCGAGACGGCAATCGTATCAGCGAGATCTACCAAATCGGACTCCACGAGACTCCTGGTTTACCCGGTGGTTTGATGTCCGTTCAAAGAGTCGATGATGTGGAGCAGATGATGCTCCCGACCGCGATCCTTCGCTCAGGTCATGGGCGCAATCTGGAGTCTCACCAGCTAGGCTGGAACATAACGAAGTAGGACGCCACCTCTACATCTTTTTCACGCCTCACCCACCAGGCGACGTAGGAGCCTTCAGTGGCGATTCGGTGGAACAGGGGATGCCTTCGGCCCAAGGCCGAACCACCGCCCCTGAACGTGGCTTGTCGGCGAGGACCGCATTCTAGGGAACGACATTGTCGACCCACAGTCTCAATCGAACCGCCGCTTAAGCCTAGAGCAACAAGGCCTTAAACCTCACGCGGAGGAATGAGTGGCGCCATGATGCGTAAACTCTCCGCCAGGGGACAAAAAGTCCTCGAAGACCTCTCCGCAAAACATGGTTTCTCAACAGAGGCCGTGCTTTCTATGTTAGAAGCGCTGGTCGCTGGGCAGGGACAGATGGCCCAGTTCCACCACGCTGAGTTCGCAGGGTCGGGTCAATGGATGCGAGGGGGCATGACCATGACAAGCGACATGTTTAACAACGCCCTTAAGAGCCGAATCGACGGACTTTGCAACGACCTCTGGCAAGCCATGAGCAACGATCACGGTAGCCTTACTCTTGAAAACCTTCCTACGGTATCCGCTTCCTCACAACAACAAAGCCAAGGGGGCCCCAGCCTTTTTGTCCCTTCATCTTCCGGGGGAGAGGGTTCAGGTTGGTGGGGCCAAGACTTAGGCTCGCCTAACAGCACAGGCTCACAGAACAGTACTCGCTACGCGTGGTTCGCCCGAAAGCAGCGACTCGCCATCGAGGTCGGTGGCAAAGTGACAATCTATAACACGCTGGACCACCAGATCGGCGGCTTCGGCCAACAGCAGTCTCATGGCTCTTCGCTGACATTCACCAGCCAACATGGAACGGTGGACGTGAAAAACCTTCCAATCATAGGCCACGAGGCGTCCCCAACGGAGTCAGAAAACCCCTCGCCTTCCGCTGGCACTGAAACAACAGAAAGACCAGCGCAGGCCCCCGTGACGGCCGAGGACGCTCACGCACACGCTCCCCCACCAATCACGGTTCAGGCAGTAGAAGCGAATAAACCCAACGCATCCTCTGACATTTTCGAAACGTTGGAAAAACTGGCCGGTCTGCGGGATAAGGGCATCCTCAGCGAGGAAGAGTTCTCGGCCAAAAAAGCCGAGCTTCTGTCGCGCTTATAGAAGATGTCCGACGTGGTCTTTCAGCGAGACACCTCAACCCAATGAGGTTGCAGCAGTTGGTCTAAGACCAAGGGTGTCATCGAGACTAAGTAGCCCCGCGCACCACCGTTGATGAATAGTCTTTCCAAGTCGCGTATGGATCCTTCGGCAAAAATCGGTATCGATTTGCGAAGTCCGAACGGCGAGGTTCCTCCGACCTTGTAACCGGTGTGCTTCTCGGCGACGAGGGGCAAACACGGCGCGGCGGAGCGCAGACCAGCGACGCGGGCCAAGGAGCGCGCGGAAACTTCCAGGTCTCCGTGCATCAAAACGATAAGTGGTCGTTTCTGGTCGTCCTCAAACACTAAGGTCTTGATCACCCGGTGCTCCTCGACTCCCAAAGAGCGAGCGGACAGCGCAGTCCCTCCACGCTCTTCATAGTCGTACAGATGGTCATCAAAGGGCAGTTTGGCGGCACGTAGGGCGCGCACGGCCGGCGTTACGGGGGGCTTCTTCCTCATCGCTTCCAAGGTTGGCGCCAGGAAATGGAGCTTCCTGCCGTGGATCCAACGTCGCCTCGGGTATCCTCCGGAACTTGGTCACTTATCCTGACCTGCGACTGGAAGCGGGTGGAAATCGGTCTGCTGCGAGCTTCCGCAAATGCCACGCCAACCTTGAACCATTTCCCGGGAAATAAAAAAAGACCCTGGCATCGGGGGGGGGTCATCCGCCAAGGTCTCGAGGGGTTAGCCTCTGAAGTGAATATACGCTTTATCACCAAAACTAATAAGGTACATATGTACCATTTTTCAAAAAGAACCGAACTCCGACACAGCCGAACATCTCGCACCTGCGACCACCGCCAAGGGGAACCTCCGCCCGCACCCGAAGGCGACCCCGAGTTGGGAGGTGAGACGTGAAGAATTCTCTGTATTTGGGGCGAGACGCTGAAACCTCTGAGCGTGTCGAAGTAGACCCCGACCTCTTTACCACTCACGGCGTGCTCCTCGGGATGACGGGATCGGGTAAGACCGGCCTGGCGCTGGGGCTCTTAGAAGAGCTAGTACAGGCGGGCGTTCCCATCATCGCCATCGACCCAAAGGGCGATCTTCCTAACCTGGCCCTGCTATTTCCCGAATTCTCAACCACCGATTTCGAACCTTGGGTGGACCCCAGCGTTGCGGAACGGGCCGGCATCTCTGTCAAGGAGTTGGCCGCGAACACAGCGGAAACTTGGAAGAATGGCCTGTCGGATTCCGGCATCGACGCCCTCCAGGTGGCCCGACTCAAGAACAAACTTGACCTTCGCGTCTACACGCCCGGTTCCAATGTCGGGCGCCCCGTAAACTTGCTCGGTGGGTTTCAGGCCCCGACCTCGAGTTCTTTAGAGCCTGAAGCCGTCGCGGAGTTGGCCGGTGGTGTGATCACCGGCCTGCTCTCATTGGTGGACAACAACATCGACCCACTCCAAGACCCTCGGCACGTTCTCCTTGTACAGATCCTCGCCCACGTCTGGCGTGAGCGAAAAAGCATCAGTCTCGAAGACCTCATCACCCTGTTGGTGGATCCTCCGTTCGCTAAAGTGGGGGTTTTTCCGGTGGACCGGTTTTTGCCCCCCGACGCCAGAATGAAGTTGGCCCTCGCCCTCAACAATCTGGTGGCCTCTCCGGCATTCGCTGCGTGGAAACAAGGCGAGTCCTTGAACATCTCCGATATGATGGCGTCCACAGGAGAGAAGACGCCGGTCAACCTATTCTGCCTAGCCCATCTCTCTGAGAAGGAGCGACAGTTTTTCGTAGCCCGCCTGATGAGCGAGATCCTAAGTTGGACCCGCACCCTTTCCGGCACCTCAAGCCTGCGGGCCTTCGTTTACTTCGACGAAGCGGCAGGCTATCTGCCCCCACACCCGGCCTCACCCGCCACTAAGGCTCCCATTCTGACCCTACTCAAGCAGAGCCGTGCGGTCGGTGTAGGCCTCTGCATCGCCACGCAAAACCCAGTGGATCTCGATTACAAAGCCCTCTCGAACATGGGCACCTGGATGATCGGACGGCTTCAAACCCAACAGGACCGCGACCGAGTTCGTGACGGTCTGCTGGCCGCCACCGGGGGACTGACATCAGCCGAACTCGACGCAGAGTTCTCCAAACTGCAGCCGCGAACATTTCTCCTCAAGAGACCCAAGAGAGATCGACCAGAGATCTTCAAAACACGCTGGGCCATGAGTTACCTACGAGGTCCCATCACCTTACAAGAACTCAAAGACCTTCCTCAAGTCCAGTCAGCAGATGCCGCCCCTGCCAACTTTGACGGAGCGTCCGGCTCTGACGCCCCCGCGACGAAAGCATCGTCAGAGGCGCGCGCCACTCCTCCGCCCGTGCCCCAGGGTTTCACCCAATCGTACCTGGACCCTCGCCAGGTCTTCGGACACCACTACGACGGTCTCTTCGAAAAGCACAAAGAGGCGGCGCGAGCCGACGGAACGATTCTTTTCCGACCGGCCCTTCATGCCTGTCTGCGCCTGCAGTTCAGCGAACGAAAAGACGACTTCCTTTGGCACCAGGTGCATCACTACATTGCTTTTCCCCTCGATGGCATTCGCGACGCGACCTCGCACTTTGTGAGCCTCCCGCTCGAGCCTAACGACGCTCTCATAGGGGCGCCAGACGGAGCGCGGTTCTGTGAACTACCGGAAGCCTTCGACCAAACGGAAGAGTTGAAGGCGGCCCAAGACGGCCTCACCGAGCATCTCTACAGAACTCTGACCGCTTCCCGCTTCATCAATAAGCACGTCAAACTCTACAGCCGACCCGAAGAGACGAAAGACGAGTTCTACCTTCGCTGCCAAGCCGCCGCCGAGGACTTGGAAGCCGAAGCGGCAGTCAAACTGCGTGACAAGTTGGGGAGCAAGATCGACCGTCTCGAAAAGCAGATGCTGAAAAGCAAGAACAAAATAGAAACCTTGTCCGAATCGGCAAAAGGCAAAAGACTAGAGCAGCTTTGGGGGGCAGGAGAAATGCTACTCAGCCTGTTTTCGAAACGGAAGAAGTCATTCTCCTCGGTGCTGAGCAAATCGCGTCAGGCCGCCGAGGCTGGAACTCGGACGGGACAAGCGGAGGAAGCGCTCGAGAAACTGCAGGCCGACATCCTAGAATTGCAGTCAGAACTAGAAGTTAGGTTGGCCGAACTCGACGAAGAGTTCGCGCGCAAGGCCGAAGAGATCGATGTCAGCGAAATTCGCTTGGCTAAGAAAGATGTCGCAGTAGAGACGTTTGAGATTCTTTGGATTCCGGTCTCTAGCCGAGTCTGAGCGATATCTCTGGGTCGGCCGTACCAGGATCTGCTGCGGACCAGATCCTTAGCCTGCGCAAATGGGGTCTGCGCTCTAAAGCTCGCAGACCGAGAGCGCATCCGGATCCACAGGGCGAGGGCGGTCGCGGTCAGCGTTCACCATACAGAGGAAGCCGAACGGTTCAGCGCCGCGCTGGCTGAGTTGGTGGACTTCATCGGGGGCCACGTAGAGAACGTCGCCAAATCTTAGTTCTACCCTACGTTCACCAACGATAGCGGTGCCTTGGCCCCGCATCACAACCACGACGTGCTCGTGGAGATGTTGTTCTAAAGTGGTGTAGCCGCCTTCGCTCACTTCAAAATATCGCACGTGAAAGCGCGGAGTCTCTCCACGCTCGCCGACGAAGACTCGGCGGGAAACGCCTTGAAAGGAACTGTCTTCGGTCTTGTATTCGGTCGCCTCTACGTCACTCCAGTCGAAATCTCCGAGGTGACGAAACAGCTTAGACACGTTTTCGTGGGAACTCATTTTGGAGGCTTAGGGGTTCGCCTCGGCCGTTCCTTGTGAGACTGGTGAACAGTTCTAGCCCTAGAACCAGTCCTTCATCAGACTGAGGAATCTGTCGGAATCCGCAGCTTCAAAAGTAGCTTCCAGGTCTTCCGGCAAAAACGAAAGAACGTCGTCGGAGTTGAGAGTTTCTTGAATATTGTTTTGGTAGATGGTTTTCATAGGCTTACCTTAACCAACTCCAACCTTAAGAAACTGGCCCACGCTCGGATTTGATGTCCAAAATGCTAACGACATGTTAAAAATATATGAACCGCCCATGTCCGCTTTTAGAGAACAGGTGATCGCCGCCGTACGCAAGATTCCCCCAGGCCGTCTCGCCAGCTACGGCCAGGTAGCTCAATCCATTGGGCGAGCCCGTGCGGGTCGCGCGGTAGGAGCAGTTCTCGCGAGTCTGGGGCCTCACGACATCCTCACGCCTTGGCATCGCGTCGTCAACAAAGAAGGTCGCATTAGCCCACGACAGGACCCTTTCTCAACAAGGGACCCTGCTCGCGAGCAGGCCGAACGTCTGGCTACTGAAGGTGTTGAGCCTGACGCCCAAGGTCGATACGACCTGTCAGTATTTGGCTGGCCCAAAAGCTAGTCATCGTCTTTTCAGAATCAATTCAGGTCGAGCGCTTACAGTGGTTTTGTGAACGTTTCCAAAGTCCAAAGTCAATATCGAACGCCGTCGCTCCAAAAATTTTCTGGCACTGCTTCTATGCCGGCCTTTGCTCCTTCGCTAGAGTCGATGAGCCTCAGCTCAGAGGCACAGAAAGCAAATCTGATCGAGTCCATGATACGGGTCGCCCCGACCGAGCAGACCACCGAACAGCTGATCACGTCCTTGAGCCACCTGCCCCTGGAGGCCCTTGAGCGCCTCTCCGCCTACGGGACAAAATTCGAAATTTTCGACAAAAACGCCGATGACTTACCGCTCTACGCCCGCCATCTGCAAAAGCCTAACCTCGATGGAGCCTACAGCCCGACGGCGAACATCGTATTTTTAGACCAAGAAAACATCACTCCCCGCATTCTCGTACACGAGTCGCTCCACGCGCTCGACATGGCCACCGGTCAGCAGAGTTCCACCCCGCTTTGGGGCAAAGCTCGAGACCTTGCCCGGTCGACGCAGAATGCCATCCGCCCCTACGCCACCCATAACCCCTCCGAGTACTTCGCCGACAATCTCGCGGCGTCACTCTTCGCCCGCGACACGATGAATCAGTTGGTGAGCCACGACTGGTCTCACAACATCGGCGTCGGAGTTCAAAGCTTTAAGCAACTTCACGAGTCGCATAGCCACTATCATCGAGAAGGCCAATCGGAGGTGGACCCCGTGGGTGCCAAGCTCTGCAAAAAATTCTGGGAGGCACTGCCGCAGCTCAAAGCGGCTCCGCCTCGACCCGCCATGAGCCCAGCGGAGTATCGCACCCACCTGGAGCGCCTGCTGGCCGCGAAAAAGGCCGCAGGATAGAAGACAGCCTCCAACGACTCTGGCCCCATGGAATACTTAGAACTCGTCGACGAAGCCAATCAGAGCCTAGGGCCCCTTCCTCGCCACGAAATTCGTGCTAGAAACCTCTTGCATCGTGGAGTGGGAATCCTCTGCTGGAACTCCGCAGGACAGCTTTACGTTCATCAGCGCACCGACAGCAAAGACCTCTATCCCTCAATGTTCGACATGATGGTGGGAGGCGCGGTCACAAGCGGCGAGTCATATCTGGACTCGGCACGCCGCGAAATTCGAGAAGAATTGGGGGTGGAGGAAACCGACCTGCGCTTTCTGCTCGAACATCTCTACGAAGGCCCGAAGAATCGAAGCTTCATCCACCTTTTCGAGGTGATTTGGGACGGTCCCATCCAATGGCAACCGGAGGAGATTGTCTGGGGTCAATGGATGGACTACTCCGAAGTTTTGGAGTGGGTCGAGCGAATGCCCATCGTTCCTGACGGTCTCGAGGTTTTTCGAATCTATCTAAAACTGACTATGCCCGAAACTTCTCCACTGTGCGCTGCAGCGCGTCCATGCCCAGCACCAGCGACTCCATAGGTGGTCCGTATGAGATACGGCACAGGTTGGCGAAGCGCGAGATCGGTCGCCGACGACCGGGGTTGACGTCGAAAAAGACACCGGGGACGGTTATGACCTTTTCTTTCAGTCCTTCTTTGAAAAGTTCGGTTCCTCGGCGCAAACCCTCCGGGAGACCGCTCAGGTCGGCCCAGATATAGAAGGCGCCTTGAGGCGTCGAGGCCGGCAGGATTCCCATTCCGCGGAGACGCTCGAGAACATAATCTCGCTTCTTTCGGAAAGTGGCAGCGATAGCAGCACCTTCGGCCAAGGCCGTTTCGGGGGCCAGCAGTTTGAGTGCCTGCTCTTGTATTGGGTGATTGGCGCCGCCGTCCAAAAACGAGCCGGCACTCGCGATGGCCTCAATCACGGTCGACGGACCCACGGTCCAAGACAGTCTCCATCCGGGATAGCGCCAATTCTTTGTCAGTCCGTCTACAATAATCACGGGGTCGGTTTCGACGTCATCGACGAATTCCGCAGCGGAAACCGAGTGTGCGCCCTCCCCAGAGTAAAGAAATCTCGAATAGAACTCATCAAAAACGAAGGTACAGGCGTTGCGCCGACCTACCTCCACCCATTGCCTGAGCTCTTCTCCCTCAACCACCTGTCCGGTCGGGTTGCAGGGGTTAGAAACTAAGACAAGGCGCAAGCCGCGACCCGAAACTTCTTCCTCGAGCGCTTCGGTGGTGATCCGGTAACCCAGGGTGCGATCGAGCAAAATAGGAATCGGAATGAACGAACGAAAGTTCGCCAAAAGTTCCTCATAAGCTGTGTAGTCGGGGATGAAATGGCCAATATTGCAGGGAGCGATGGAGGCGGCCAATCGAGTGAGAGCCGCGCGACCTCCACCAGCTAAACAGACATTCTTATAGGTGTACTGACTCGTCTTTCCCTGACGGTAGAGCTGATTGTAGAATTCAGCCACCCGTTCCCGCAAAGGACGCCATCCTTCCACGGGGCCATAGGCGTGCTGAGCCGGAGTCAACGTCAAAGTCGTGATTCGAGGCGGGGCGCCGGGCAGATCGCCAGATTCTGGCGACCCCTGTCCTAAATTGGCCCAGTCTGGGTGCCCGTAGACAAAACCCTCCTTTTCAGCCTCGTGCATCACATAGATGACACCGGTACGTGGAACCTTTCGAAAACCTGGGATCTCAGTCATAGCACTCGATTCGCCTCTCTTCATATACCGGCCTGTCGGGTGCTTTGACTCTAGAGTAATGGACTCCCTTTTCACAAAGGGTCTTCTCTGATCGGTTGGGAAATAGGCTCAATGAGTCTTCGAGTCATTAAGTTTCACCCTCGGCACTGCACTTATCAAACGCTTCGCCAACCGGTTAAGACGTTGAAAAAGTGGAGGGATGACGTCAGCGCCTATTAAGGGCTCTCGAGCGTACAGCGATGATTTCAAACCTCGAACCTCAAACTCTCGAATCAGGTCTTCGGGCAACCATAGCTCGCTGGATTCCGACTTTGGTCTTCACAATCGGCATTTTCCTTACAGTGGTCGTAGCGGTCTCCGCCAAGCAGCAACTCGAAACCAGTGAAGCTTTGCGTCTGGAAGTTCTGACGGAACGGATTCGCGCGGACGCGACCGAACAGATGGGAACTTACGTCTCACTCGTCCGTTCGGGCGTGGGCTTCTTTGAAGCTTCAGAATTACAGGTCTCCCGTCGACAGTTCCAAAAGTTTCTCTCCGCGGTAGACTTGAAAGAGCAATATCCCGGCGTTCTCAGCCTCGGTTTTATACGCTTTTTGAAACCAGAGGAGAAGGAGAAGTTTGTAGCCGAGCAGCGAACGCTGACACCCGGATTCGAAATCCGTCCGGAGGGTGAACGCCCAGGCTACTATGTTGCCACTTACCTCGAGCCGAGCGACGCCAGTCGTTCGCAATATTTAGGATTCGACCCCGCGACAGAGGCAGTAAGGCGAATAGCTTTAGAAGCGGCTCGAGACACGGCCACACCAACGATGACCGGTCGGCTTATCCTCAAATCCGAGCAGGCAAACCACGCCGTCGCTCCAGCCTTTATCCTTTACGCGCCGATCTACCGAACCTCTCCAAGCCCGCTGACACTTGAGCACAGGCGCGAACAGCTTTTTGGTTTTGTGAGCGCCAGCTTTCGAGTGGACGATCTCCTCAAGGGCATACGAGGCCCCACTTCTAGTGAGTTAGTTGCCTTTCGAATCTTCGCGGGCCCTTCCACCGACCCTCGGAACCTGTTGATGGCAACGGAAGACTTCCCCGTGGACGCCGTCGGTTTGTCCAAGCTGGAAACGATTTCGATCGCCGGCTTTCCTTGG
Source organism: Candidatus Xenobia bacterium (assembly GCA_037968995.1). Lineage (GTDB taxonomy): Bacteria > Vulcanimicrobiota > Xenobia > Xenobiales > JADMJV01 > JAEXNA01. The sequence goes on along the minus strand of JBBKWP010000471.1, from coordinate 26,298 downwards.
ACCTTTGAATATCGAACCTTGCCCGGTTTCGAGCAAGATTCGGAAGGTTTAAGGGTCCTCAACATCTTTCTTATCGGACTCCTGCTCAGCACTCTGCTCTTTGGGCTGACGTCTTTACAGGCTCGGGCTCGACGTTCTGATGCGCGCGCCCTTCACTATGAACGTCAAAGAGCCAAGGACTTGCAGGATCTCGACCAAGCGAAAACGAGGTTCTTCAGCAATCTCAGTCACGAACTGCGTACTCCCTTGAACGGAATCTTGGGAATGACCGACCTTCTTTGGGACACGAATCCCAACGAACAGCAGAAAGACTACCTGACGACCGTAGGCAACTGTGGGAAAACTCTCCTGGATCTGATCACCGATGTCCTAGATGTCTCGAAGATAGAAGCCGGGAAACTCGAACTAAAAAACCGAGCCTTCCGACTCCGGCAGCCTTTCACAGGCGCGCTCGAAGTGGTTCGGGGGCAGGCTCAGGGGAAAGGGCTTGAACTTCACCTCGACTGGGACGATTCACTTCCAAAGTTTGTCGATGGCGATCTCATAAGGATCCGCCAGGTATTTGTTAACCTGTTGAGCAACGCCGTCAAATTCACGAACTCTGGTTCCGTAACGGTCCGCACAAAAAAGCTACTCCGCGACGAATCTGTGTGGCTTGAAGTTCAAGTCGAAGACACCGGTATCGGAATATCCGAGGAGAATATTCCTAAACTCTTCCGGCCATTCAGTCAGGTGACCGCCGCCGAGGGCGCGGAAACGGTCCAAGGTACCGGATTGGGTCTTGTGATCTGCAAAGAACTGATCGAACTGATGAAGGGGAACATCAGTATCGAAAGCGAGCTTAGGAAGGGAACCGTTTTTCGAATTGCGATCCCCCTCAAGGTCGTGGATGCTACCCTCTACGAATCTGTCACCGAACCGACTCTTCAGAACACGATTTCGGCTGATCTTCGCCTTCTGGTCGCAGACGATAACCCTGTCAACCTAAGAGTATTATTACTGCAGCTTCACAAACTCGGCTACGAGGCCGACGGGGTCGATGACGGTCAAAAGGCGGTCGAAGCTCTGGAGAAAAAAGAGTACGACCTCATCCTCATGGATTGCCAGATGCCGCGCATGGACGGACTAGAAGCCACCCGACAGATTCGTAGCCTCAAGTCCCCTGGGCCGGTCATCGTGGCGCTCACCGCTCACGCTCAACCGGAACAGCAGGTCGCCTGTAAAGAAGCGGGCATGGACGACTTCTTGACGAAACCTATTGAACTGGCGAGATTGGTTGGCGTTCTGGAGAAATGGCAGTCCTCACTCAACGGCTCTTGAACAGGATGCAAAGGTTGTTCGCCGGCATCGTGGAGGTGCCTAAGTGGTCCCAGTCGTGCTCCTCGGCGACGCCCTTCACCTCATCAAGACAGCGAACGCCCCAACTCGGGTCCTGGTGGCGCAGGTTCCGGTCGAAGGCCTCGTTGCTAGGCGCGGTGTGCTCTCCCCCCTGACGAAAGGCACCGTATAGTAGTAGACATCCGCCCTCCACCAAATGGTGCCGGCCTTCTCGGAACAGAGCAGCGGTACAGTCCCAAGGTGAGATGTGGATCAGATTGATAGCGAGCAAAGCATCCCACCTGGCGCTGAGCGGCCAAGGATTTTGACTCACGTCCAACTGAAGAGGAGCCAGACAGTTTTTCGCACCCGTCGCCTGGCGATAGGCCTCGATGCTCATCAGATGCTGCGGTTCTAGATCCGTCGGTTGGAATTCCCAGTTTGGAAAACGTTCTGAGAACCCGACGGCATGCTGGCCGCTCCCAGAGGCGATCTCGAGAAAGCGGGTGCGAACCCCAGGATCCCAAGTCTTTTTCAACTCCGCCGCGATCGCCTCAATGTTTCTTTGGGTGGCGGGAAAATCTAACATAGGTTGGCTATCCCTTAGAAACGTTCGCCGACCGTGAGATAGCTTGTGTTAGACCCGCGGTCATTCCAGGCGGTCTCGATACGAAAGAGTCCGTAAGAAGTGCCGAACTGGAGCCCTACACCGTAACCCGTACCGGTCTTGGGTTTGTCCCACAGGTACTCGGGAATCCCCTTCAACTGCTTTTCCGTGCCCAAAACCGTTCCGTAGTCCACAAAGGCGCTTCCACGCATCTCGATGTCTTGATCAAAAACGGTGAAGTCTTTCAGATGGTGCCGGTACTCGAGAGTTCCTTGAAGAAACGATTGGCCGCTGGCCATCTCCCCTGGGTTGTAACCTCGTACAGAAAAGGGACCTCCCAGATGAAACCCACTCAACTGTGGCTCATTCCCCAACAGGGTTCCGCCCTGAACATCGACCAATAAGCTGTGTTTGCCCGCGTTAAAGCCGGGAACGCGGAAGAGGTGAGCAAGATTGGCGCTCAGACGAGTGTAGCCCGTAGAGGAGTTTCCAAGGGCCACGGTCTGCTCTACTCCTACCCGTACCTTGGTCCCCTCAGTGGGCAGATTTCGATCGTCGAGGGTGCTGTAAATTCCCTTGGCTTGGAATCCATAGAGGTCGCCGGTGGCCCGCAGCCCCAGAGCCAAAGGAGTTCCTGTAAAATCCCTGGGGTAGCGATCTCCACCGAGAAGTCCATCGGAATAGGCGAAATTCTGATAATTCATGGCAACAGCGAGGTCGAAGTTTTCTCCAAAGCCCTGAACGTACTCTAGTCCGAAGCCACCTTGCTGAAGGAAAGGTTCCTCGTAGTTCGGCAATCGAACAGTTGGACTCACTTCTTGAAACGGTGCGAATTTGGCGCTGCTCAAGAAAACGTTGCCCGTCAAGACTCCTTTCCAGTCCTGGGGTTGCCAAGAATAGGATATATCGGTACCCAAAAATTCTGGATCGACGTTGACTTCCAGCAGGAGTCTCTGATTATCTGCCGGCTTCCAGATGTAGTGCCCCGTCAGGTTGACTGTCGAAGAACGGGTGGTCCCATTGAGCACCGTCTCCGTCCGGTTGGGTCCGTTCAACGAGGTGGGATCTCCGATAGCCGTACCCAGACCGAAGCCCGTGTCGCCACCGCCGGAGAACGCTCCACCGCTCGGACCCATAAAGTCTTGCTGCTCGGAACGGCTTGAGTCTTTTTGACGGTCCGCCGCCCCCTCGACACTCGAAGCGGGGCTCTCGGACGGCTTATCGCCATCTATCTGAGCCCAGGAGGGCGTGAATAACGATAAGAGAAAGAAAAACCCGAAGAACAATCTGGCTAGCATCATCGCGCCCGATTCGTTCGGACCCCGATCACTCCTTTGAGCGCCCACCGACAAAAGGTCTTCTCAGGAAAAAACTTAAAGTGCAGACTCTTGACTCCACGAGAAGCCCATCGACTGCACTTGAGCTGGGACGGAACACTTTTCGTCCTCTATTTGCGCTCGCTCGTATCCGGAGTCCTCGAGTCCTCCGCCCCGCTTCTTGGTCTTCATTATCCCACTCAAACGAGATCGATGAGCTATCCTGGGGGCCCGGAAACCACCACTGTCTACCTGCTCACCCCAGCCGAACTGCTGGAATGTCTAGCTTCCCCTCCACCCTTCACTCTCGGCCGCGATGCGGAGTGGGTCAAAACATTGGTCACTTGGATCTTGAACCTTTACGCTCTAGAAGCCTGGTATCCAGATGTCGGGCCGTCGGGAATCACACTAAGGCTTTTGGCCGACTCCGTGGAGGCGAGAAAAGAACTCAAAAACTTCCAGCACCGGTTACCCGCGTCTTTTCGAGCAGCCAATCCCCTGGTCGCCGTCTCTGAGTTGGTCAGGCAGGTTTGCGAAGATCTTGGTAACGCTGTAGGCTGGTCGCTTTTTGAAGAGGGTGACCTCAGTTTGAAGCCTTTACCCCTCAGCCAATTGCCGGATTCCTATGTCAGTCTTCTCGAGAGTCTGGCTCAGAGTCGACGTGGCCTTCGAGCCGACATCAACTTCTTCGATATTCGGCAGGCCAACCTCACGCTGCCCCAACGGACCAGTCGGCTGGCCTTTGGGATAGTACCCCCCGCGACCCCGGACGCTCTCTGGCAACTTCGACCTCAACTGCAATCGGTCAAAGACCCCAATCATTTTTTCGACGCACTTGTCGGCTGGGAATCTCCCCACGAAATCCCCAGCGATCTCAAAGACCCCGAGGTGAGCCCACGCTTACAGCTTTTGAAAGAATTTGGGCGAGTTCTTCGAATTTTTCCGGATCTCGGTGGGACGCTCGCCTCCTCGCCTCCGTCCCCTCTTCTCTTTACGGAGAAAGAAATGGCGCAGTTCCTTCAAGGCCAAGCCGAAACACTGCGTGCATTCGGCTATCCACTCCAGGCCGATCCAGAATTGGCTCAACCTCAGACCCCACAAATTGCGCTACGGATCGACCCGGAGCAACATCAGCAGGGTCTAGACATTGGACAGATCCTGACCTTCGAGTGGAAGCTGGCCATCGACCAGAACGAGTTCAGCCTCGAAGATTTTCTAGCATGGTCTGAGTCCCCCGGTCCCCTCTTCTTCAGCAACGGACGGTGGTTCTGGCTGGACCCCAAAGCCACCCTAAAAGCTCTCAAGTTCGTCCAGAAACAGCCCCGAACAGGGACGCTCTTGCAGGCAATGGCTTTAGCCGGGGGGTCTCAACCCTTAGATTTAAAGTTTGGAGGGGAACTCTCTCCTTTACACCAAAACCGGCGGTTCGAGGAACGGGTGGAGCCGGAAGGCTTCATCGGGACTCTCAGAAACTATCAACGCCGCGGCTTTTCATGGCTGCTGTTCATGCGCCGTCTCGGGTTGGGGGCCTGCCTCGCAGATGACATGGGCTTGGGCAAGACCGTGCAAACCTTGGCAGCACTACTGGCCCTCAAAAATCGTGGAGCGCCATCTAAGGCACTTTTGATCTGTCCCACTTCCGTCCTCGGAAACTGGGAAACCGAGGCGGCCCGATTCACTCCCGATCTGCGTGTTCACCTACATCATGGAGAAGGACGGCTTCTAGCCGAGGAGTTTGGGCGAGAGCTGGAAAATTTCGATCTCGTTCTCAGCAGTTACCCTCTCCTTACGCGAGATCGCAAAGTCTTTCTGCCTCATCATTGGGACGTAGTAATACTCGACGAGGCTCAACAGATAAAGAACTCCCAGACGCAAAGCTCGAAAGTCGCCCGAGAGCTTAAGGCCGGAGGAAAGATTTTGCTCACTGGAACCCCGGTGGAGAATCGCTTGGAAGACCTCTGGAGCCTATTCCGGTTCCTGCAGCCGGAGATTCTCGAGTCTCGTCGAACCTTCACCACGAGATTCTCCCGCCCGATCTCGCGCCAGGGAGACGCCGAAGCCAAAGAACAGCTCAAACAGCTGGTCGGACCTTTCATCCTCCGTCGTACGAAGACCGACCCGCTGGTGGCCCCTGAGCTACCTGACAAAATCGAAACGTTGGTCACCTGTACGCTCACTCCAGAGCAAGCCAAGCTCTATGAACATGAAGTCGAACGATCTCTGCAACACATTCAAGGAATGCAAGGGATCAAGAGAAGCGGCGAAATTCTACGCCTGCTCATGCGATTGAAACAGTTATGCGACCATCCCGCGCTGTTAGAAGAGAAGCCAGACTGGACACCTCAAAGGTCCGGAAAGATTCGGCGGCTTTCTGAAATTTTTCAAGAAATTCCGGCTCAAGAAGGTATCCTCATTTTCAGTCAGTTCTCCCGCATGGTCAAAAACCTTCAAATGATCCTTAGTGAGCAACTTGATGAAGAGGTTCTGGCCTTCGACGGTTCCACGCCCAGACTGTCGAGAGAGCAGATGGTGCAGCGCTTCCAAAGCGGGCAGGGTCCAAGACTGTTCGTCATCTCCTTGAAATCCGGAGGAGTCGGGCTCAACTTGACCCGAGCGAGCACCGTCGTGCATTTTGATCGCTGGTGGAACCCCGCCGTAGAAAGCCAAGCCACTGACCGGGCCTTTCGAATCGGTCAAACGCGCTCGGTTCAGGTTTTTAAATTTTCTACTCAGGCAACCTTAGAAGAGCAGATCGACCGGATGCTGAGAGAAAAAAGCGCCATCGCAGACGGGCTCATCGAAGACGGAGATAGCTGGCTCACGGAGTTGAACGACACGGAATTGGCGCGCTTTCTACAGCCTAGAAGTGAGGACGGATTCTCTTGAATAGGACGGGAAACACTTGGTGGTCTAGCCGATTCTTACGAAGTCTCGAACGTCTCGGCCTGGTCAATCGAGGTCTTCACCACAAGGAGATCATTGGGCGCGACGGGGTCCTTTCGCTCACAGTGAGAGTCGGTGGATTCGAAGCTGTGGTCTGGGATATGGAGAGAGAATACTCCTGTGTGGTGGAATTCGAGCCGTTGTCAGATCTTGAGTGGAAAGAAAGTTTCGAACGTCTCGCTTTCCAAGATCTTTCGGCGGCAGCGCTCCTTACCACCGGCCGACTTCCGCTGCAGATCGAAGACTTCTTTTTGCCTTCTGGGCGCAGACTGTTGCCCCAACAGGGGACGGAGCTTGAGTTCCAATGTCAATGTCCTTCCCGCGAAAGGGTTTGTCCGCACTTGGCCGCCGCAGCCTACCTTTTCGCCGAGCGTCTGGACCGAGATCCGTGGCTTCTGTTTCTAGTCAGAGGTCGGTCGTCCGAGGCCGTCAAGGCAGCCCTGGCTAAACGCTGGAATCGTGACTACCTTGCTCCTGAAGATGGGCAGCTTGCGGGAACCGAAGAGGTCGTAGTGAGCGAACTTCCTGAGGATATCGATCTGTTCTGGAACGGACCGGCGCCGGGAAATATTCCCCTACCCCCACCCGCGGGCCGGCCCGGACTCACCGCAAAACGACTAGCAACTCCTGAGCCCAAGGTTGATCCTAAGGCCTGGAACGATCTCCTGACGGATATCTATGCGACGATCTCCAAGCGGGCAAAGTCTCGACTGGAGACTTAACGGTCTGGTCCGGATCCTTAGGCGGCCTGATGTTGGCGAGTCGCCCACTTGTGACGAATTTTGAAAGCCGCGCGCTGGATGAAACCGTTGGGGTTAGGGTTATAAGGAGGGCCGCTGGTCCGAACTCCGCACACCAAGCCCAGCAGGCGGGGAAACGGATGGGACTCTTCTCGGTCCATACCGTCAGCCACGACCAACCGTGTGATTCCGTTAGCTACACTCAGTCTCACGAAGCGGCGGGCGGTCACTTTTCCGTCAGTGGATAAGAGGATGAAATCTCCAGCTTCAAGCTTGGAAAAGCTAACAGCCTGAAGGCGGGCGAAGGCCCCCAGAGGCATTTCTACGAGGTTTGATTCTTGGACTAACAGAAACTCGCTATTTCCCGAGCGAGCGGCGCTGACGCCGACAAGCTCTCCGGAAATTTTTGATTGTAGTTCTTGATATTTCGTAGCCATCTATTCGGTCCTCCGTGGTATGCCCCTATCATAGAGGCACTGAGAAACAGACCGTTAGGACTTCCCTCACAATGTGAAGAGGATCACAATTCGAGGCGGCTGTCGGGGCCCATTGGAAAGATCATACGAAAACGAGAACCTCGGCCGAGTTGTGACTCCACTTCGATACGCCCTTTGTGCTGCTCCATAATTTGGAGCGAGACCCAGAGACCCAAGCCGGTCCCTTTTCCGACAGGCTTGGTGGTAAAGAACGGCTCAAAGACTTGGCTGACCTGCTCCGGACTCATACCGCAGCCTCCGTCGACTACGTCTAAGACGATCTCCTTACCGATTTCGCGGAGGGTAATCCCCAGAAATCGCTTCTCGGCCGGCAACTCCTCCATCGAGTAGAGGGCGTTGGAAATCAAATTCATGAGTACTTGCTGAAGCTCTTGAGAGCGACCGACCACGGCAAAATCCGTCACCTTCAGCTGGGGTTCAATCTTGGCTTTTCTCAACTCATAAGAAAGAAACGACAGCGTGTCACCGATAACTTGTTCAAGCGATATCAATCCCTCTTCACCGCTGGGCTTCCGTGAGTAGGCTAATAATCTATCCGTGATAGTTCGCGACCGTTCGATAGCTGTCATGGCCTTCGTCACCATCCGGTGAGCTATCTCAGGACGTTCTTCGAACATTTCCAGCGCCTGCTCGAGAGCTAGATTCATGACGCCCAGTGGAGTGTTCAATTCGTGAGCTACTCCCGCCGCGAGTTTTCCGATAGCACTCATCTTGCTCGATTGAATCAGACTTTCTTGAGAGTCAATCAGTTGTTGGCGGGCATCCTCTACCTGGCGATAGAGCCGAGCGTTGGAGAACGCCATGCCGGCCTGATACGCGATCAGGCGAAGCTGGTCAAGATGCTCCTCACCGAACGCCGCTTTCTCGAGAGCGCCCAGGGCCACCACGCCACAAGTCTTTCCGTGAGCGAAAAGTGGAGATGCGATTACGCTGAGGAGTCCCGGACTCGGTGCTGTGAAAGGGGAACCGGTTAAATCCTTGACCAATAGAGGTTTGCCAGACTTCTCTACCGCTTCCAGCATACTCAGATCCGTCGGCGGGGCCGTCCCGCCCCAAGCACGCTTTACGGGAAGACCGCCATCCCATTGGAAGATCAGCATCCCCTGGCTATGAGGAAGGGTGTCTTTGAGAAGGGTGGAGAGTCGGTCCGCCAGTTCCTCGAGAAGGAGGGTTGAGGCCATCTCCTCCGCGGAGCGGATCAAGTTGCCGAGCAACTCCACCCGCTGACGAAGTTGATCCACCTGCTGACGAGTCTGAGCCTGTTTTCGCTCTCTTTCGTGATCCCGAAAAGCCGATTCGTAGGCTAATCGTGCCTTGTCTGACAGCCATTTGAGGCGCTGTATTTCGCCGACTTCAAAGGGGGTCGCTTCTCGACGACCAGCATAGAGGACGCCCAAGTTCGCCAGAGGCATGGCCACCGCCACGAGATTGTTCCGAAACAAACGCTCACCACTGGGATGGGTGTCCTGAAAGTATTTGACGGACCGGGTTTTCCAGCACTCCACTACAACCGGTTCAATCAGATGAGTGAAAGCTATTCCTTGCAGTCTGGCTTGGTGTTCGTGGTCGGCGCGGTAGAAAAAAGGATCCGGGAAAGCGTCCTTGTTGAGATCCGGGGACAGAAAAATTACCACGTCGTCAGCTTCAACGAACTGATCGACGGTAGCCACCAAAGCCTGCGACGTTGACTGCAGGCCGGGAGCCCGTGCCAAGTGCGCACTGAATCCCTCCATCAACTGCTTCTCAGTCTGTGCCTGAGCAAGCTTTTTCACGGCTTGGCGCTTCTGGCCCCGAGCGTCGGCCAACGCGTGGAGCACTTGATCCGTTGACGCAGCTCGTGCCTTGAGAATGACATTCTCGGCAGCCACGCCCGTCGACCCCAACACCGGCAGCAACACGAGGGGCAGCCAAGGCTGTTGAAGAGAGAGCGCTGCGACCGCCCAAGCCGAAACGGCTAACACGAAATAGAGTGGACGAATCTGAACCCGCGCACGGAGCCAATGGACCCTTTCCTTAGGGGACAGTTGAGCGCGACTGGCGCGTTCCAAGGCCAGAGTGCAAAAGAAGAAGGCTGGAGCGCCCAAAAGGGGGGGGGCTAGCCAAGGGAGACCTGTCGCCACCTTGCTCGTCAAAGCCATCGTCAGCAGGCCCACGAAAGTGGGAAACCGGGATTCCAATCCTTTAAGAACGTTGGTCCCTCGGCGTACCCCCGCCTCAAATAGCAGTAAGACCCCCACCAAGGAGCTTCCCACCGATCCGATCATACCCATAGCGAGATAGACCGAGGCGGCCGGGGTAAAACGAGCCTCACCATCCATGGTGACAGAATGGCGTTCTAAAAGCAGTCCCGCCAACGCCAGCACAAAAAAGGAGACCCAGTCGGTGGGCAGAGGGGAAAGTGGCACCAAAACAAGGAGCCCGACAGCCGTCCCCAAGCCAAAGGAATTCCGGCTGTTCAAGTCATCAGCCGATCAGTTGACTGCCCACATCGCCCAAACCGTAGCGTGCTTGGTGATAGGTTCGTAAAAGTTCGGTGTTAGGCTCGACACCATACTCTTTTTCCAAAAGACGAGCGCAGGCTTCGTACTGCTTCATGGTCAACTCCGGCTGACCCAGCCCTTGATGGGCCCGCATTTTTGCGTGATGAGCCTCTTGCTTGTCGGGATGTAACTGCAGCCATCGAAGTGAATACTCGAGCGCTTCTTTGAAACTCTGAGTCTCCAAAGTGTGCTCAATGAGTCGCTCAAGGGCCTCTCCCACGACCCGTTCTGTGGTTGTACGCATGGTGAGCGCCCACTCCATGTAACAGCCTTCCAGGTAGGGGCCCCTATAAAGACGCGCGACCCTACGAAAGTGGGAGATAGCCTGCTCCGGCAGATTGTTCTTGCGGGCCGCTCGACCCGCTTCATAGGCTTTGTGTAGCTCTTCGAAGTCGTGCCAAAGCACGATACTTGAGTCTAGGCTCAGAGAGTCTTTGTGGCGTGGAACGGGGTCCCAATTGTCGTCACTGCTAGGACCACGCAGGCTTCGACGGATAGAACTGACCGCTGAATTCAGATTCTTGCGCGCGTTGTCGAGCGGGCCAGGCCAAAATTCCTCCATCAACAGATCCACCTGGCCCGAATGGCCGCGATGAGAGGCCAAATAAAAAAATAGGTTCTTCACTTTGAGGGACTTCCAATGACTCTCCTCAATCTGATCGTCCCCCAGATAGACTTCTTGGCCTCCTAACGAATAGACGCGAAGGATGGGAGGTGCCGTGCTTCCCTCACCTAGACGGAGCGCTCTTGCCTTGATCTCCGGATCTGGGTCCTTGCTCAAAAGCTGGACAAGGTCACTACTGACCGCGCCCTCGGCGCCTTCAAGAGTGGTGACAACGAAGGCCCGAGCCGGAGCCTGTAGTCTGTGCAGGCGGAGTAGTTGGGCAACGTCGTGAGGATAGTCTCGAATCAAGCGACTCGCTAGCTTCTTGGCCGGCTCATCGCCTTTCTTCGAAATCAGAGCCAAAAGATCCGGCAACACTCGTCCCAAGCGTTCTAAAACTTCGGGTAAGTGAAGGGGGTCGGCCAAGATGGCAAAAGCTTCATCGAGAACAGCTTCCGAGACTCGTTCCGTTCGGCGGGCTAGACAGAGAACCGCGCGAGCGAACGGAACCTCGAGATGAACCGATTTGAGACTCTTAATCGCTCTAGCCAGGAGTTTGTCGGCCGCCGGATGGTCCCCGCGATCCAACAGTTCAGCGCCTTGCAACTGTGCAAGACCCGAGGTTACAGGCCCCATCCCTTCAGCCACTAAGAGCGAGGTAGTGATCGCCTCTTGCAGGGCCGGACGATCGCCTTGAGCCAAGGCTACTCTCGCTAAACCCAACCAGGCCGAAAGGGTGTCGCCCCCAACACCATCACCTGCCACAATCTCGTGGTAGGCTTTCTGAGCCTCCGCGAACTTGCGAGACTGTTCCATGGCTCGTGCCAGTCCTAAAAGCCCCCCTTGGGAAACTTCGTCCGCTGTCTCCGGGGAAACCTCTTCGTCGCCTCGGTTGAACCAATCTTGATAGGCCTCCCGGAGGCGTGGCTCTAAGTCCGTTGGAAAGGAATCCGGTGATGGCATCGGCTGATCGGGGCTCAGGTCTCGAAAAACACTGGCAGCAAAGGTCGACAGTTGACGATAAGGCGATTCGGCGGTCTGCAACGCCTGACGAAGGACCGGGAGCGGTAGCAAGTGCTCAACGATTTCGTCGGGCATTTTTAACTCGGCGACGTTGTCGAGTTGAGTGAGGATGGCGGCCGCGCGAATCTGTCCAGAAGCGTCACCGCTCAGCTTCAAGCGCGTGGCCAAGGCGCTGGCGAGGTCCGCGCTTCGCCGAACCTTTCCTCTATGCAGTTGCTCGCCCAAAGTACCAACGCTCTCAAGGCTCCACAGAAGAGCTTCCCGGAGTGCTTTGTGTTCTTCGAAACGCCTAATTTGAGCAGTTTTTTCCGTGACAAACTCGTTGATTTGAGCCAACAGTTGCTGCATCTTGAAAGGCTTCTTGAGATACCCGCCCACATTAAGCTTGACCGCTCGGAGAGTCTCTTCCTCTGTGGCGTAACCGGAGATGACGATGGAGCCGAGATCGGGCTGATGTTCCTTGGCGTGTTCGATGGCATCGAGTCCGGTGACGCCTTCCATACGAATGTCGGCAATGATCAAATCGAAGGATTCCGTTCGAGCCAGACGCAGAGCTTCTTCGCCGCCGCCGGCCGTCGTGACATCGTACCCTCGGTCCGCGAGAACTTCGAGTAAAACATCTCGCATGTCGAGGTCGTCTTCTAGCACCAGTATGCGTATCGCTCGAGACATGAGGTGCCATTCTAGCCAAACGCACCCCTTCCCTGGAGAGACTGTAAGCCAATTCCCGCTGGAAGCGGAAAGAATCTCGGCATTTTTGTCCAATGCCGTAGAATGGATGAGCGCTCACCTTACTGGCAAAAACGGGCTCATTGTCAAAAGTCGGTCGTCATCGTGTTCTACCGCGAATTTTCCACCCTCCTCAAAGCCGGTATCTCGATCATCGATGCCTTGCAAGTTACCGTTGAGCACTCCGCCAGTGACACCATGGCGCTGGTGGCTGCCGACCTGCAAGCCAGGCTGGACGCGGGCTATCCCCTTTCCGTAGCCATGAGTGCCTTTCCGAAAATCTTCAGCCCCGTCGCTATCTCCTTGATTCGACTGGGAGAGAGTAGCGGTCAGCTCATTCATCAACTCAGCCAGATATCAACCTGGATGGAAAGAGACGAAAAGCTACGTCGCAAAGTCATTTCCGCGCTCATCTATCCGACCTTTGCTTTGGTGATCACGGGATTCCTGACCTTGGCCCTCTTTCTTACGGTGGTGCCGGGCTTTATGGAAATGTTTGAAGAGATGAAAGTGGATCTTCCCTTCCCCACGAGAGTTTTGGCCGCCGTCACGTACGTCGTGACTAACCCCTTGGCTTGGGCCGTGGTGAGTTTTTCTGCTCTTATTCTCACTCTGCTTTCCAGGAATTTCTTAAAGTCTTCAGCGAATCGGCTCTTGGTGTACCGGTTCGCCTTGGCCGTACCGGTGCTCGGAACGCTCTTGCAATACACTGCAGCGGCCCGCTTTTCGTTTGCCGCCACGGCTATGCTAAGATCCGGCGGCAACGTGGTGACGGGTTATCGACTCTCCGCTGCCGCCAGTGGAAGCCCAGCAATGATGGCGGACGCTGACCGTATGGCTCGGGCCCTAGAAGAGGGACGTCCTTTGAGCGCCCACATGGCCGACCACCCCGACATCTATCCCAGAATTTCTGCTCAACTCGCAAGCGTTGGTGAGGAGTCCGGACGGATGCCGGAAATGTTTCGCGTGATATCCGGCCATTTCGAAGCGATGATCGAACATCAACTGCAGCTTGTGGCAACTTTGCTAGAGCCGATCTTGATGAGCATTGTATCGTTTGTCGTGGGATTCGTAGTGGTCGCAGTCTTTTTGCCGATGTACGGATTCATATCGGAGATTTAGACCGTTGCTCGAGAGTGAAGTTGCCTGAAGCCTACGAGTCCTTTCTCAGAGGGCACCTAGGTCCTGAAAGTTTATTACCTCGTGATAGTAGGGATTCTTCTTTTTTTTGGCATCTCTTAACTTCTTTGAGACGTCAAATTCCGCTCGAAGGGTTCTCACCGCGAGGGGAGCCACCGGATCTGGTCCAAACTCTCCTCGAACCGTGACAATCCAGACAGAATACGGAGGGAAGCGGTAAGTGCCGTCCAGAGTGACCTGATAAGAACCAACCCGTCCGAAAGAATTTTTGACCTCTTCGGTATAAGTGAAGGCGGTTTGATCCAACGAGAGTGGAGGGAATTCTAAGTCCCATTGAAGCTTAGCGATGGCATCATCGAGTCCCGATTCCGAGAGAGCCTTCGCTTGGGCAGCCTGTTCGGCGAATACGGCCCGACGATACTGAATCGCCCGCTTCCCTAGGAAACTTAAACCGAGCGTCAGCAAAATCACCGTGATCAAGAGGACCGAGACAAGAAGGAAGCCTTTGCCGTTGACTCTCACAACTTGCTCCAAACTCGACAGTCCCTGGTGAACACTCTCAATCGATTCTTCTCTTGAAAAGAGAGAGCAATCCTGAACCGATTTTGTGAGAGACGAAGCACCTGAAAGCGATTGAGGTTAGAGGCCATAGCCTGATTTTGCGATCCATCCGGCCCTACGCTGGCACGATTGAGAGTGCCTAAACCATCGCGAGAATAGACCACGGTGATATACTCATCAGGCGCTCTAGGGTTCCAAACAAAGCTTTCCTCGAATCCGCCTAAGGGATCTTGGCTCCATCTCTCCACGCTGGGGTCGATACGGGAGAAGGCTACGGAGTCGACCCAAGGCTGACCGGCGTTCTCTGGATAGGACACGTCCACAGCCTCACTCAGTTCCTGAGTTACCTCGACAAGTGCCATCTGCAGGGCGTCCAACGTGTTATCACGGGCCGAAGCAAACTTGGACACTTTGGTATACTCCCTCATGAGGGTTGCGATAAGGCCAAGAGTCGTAAACACCAGAAGCATCGAAAGCATCACTTCGATGAGAGTAAAGCCTTGTTGTCTAGATGTTCGGCTCATCTATAAGTCCTTCAGGTTCAACGTCTCGGAAACCCCTCTAGCCGTTTCGCCATGGTAGCGAGCAAACGCCACAACTCTACAATCCCCATTGGTCGCTACGTAGCTACCGTTGCGACGCCGAACCTTGTTCTCGAAGACAGCTTTACGCCCATCCCGGCGTCCGCTCGGAGCTTTAGACGAGACCGTCGCAGTGGTGGGATTACCCGCGTATACCGGTTCCACGGTCCAATGAAAAAAAATATCCTTGAGCTCTTTGCCCTCGGAATCGAAAGCTTGTGCAGTGAATTCGACGAATTCGTTGGGGCCGACCACCCCACCGCCTTTTCGCGTGACGACGATCGGTTGGTTCGCTCTCCACGTTCCGGCCGCCTTGGCAATGTAGGCTGTCAGGCGGTACTGGCCGGCAGGAGCCCAACTCACGAGTACGGTCGCTCGCCTCGCCACTGTCGACATGACCCTACGGTCCCCTGGATAGAGAGATTCCAGTTCCCGACCTGGAGAAAGAAGGTCGATGGGGTCGATGGTCACCTTGATGTCGTAAGTCGGAAAATCCGCGTCCGGACCGTCGGGAAAACCGTTCCAGGCTCCTTGATCTCGCGCCCACTCGCGGAGGTCAAGCATACGTTTCTCTGCGAGGTGGACCGCGGTCAATCGTCGTTCCACTTTATTTGAGTATTGTAAACCCGTCTGAAAAAGTCGGCTCACGATAAAAAAGGCTCCCACTAAAAGAAAGCTAGCCAAAATAGCCTCTATCAGTGAAAACCCTGTTCGACGTTCGCGGGAGAGAAATCGTATCAAGGAGCCCACCAAGACGGAGTGTGCCAGGCTTGGAAATTCTTGGGAGTTACATTCTTCCTGGTATTGTCGGCGAGGTCGACGACGAAAATTCCACCGTTGAAAGACGCATAGACGATCTCGGTCCCGTCATCGCTCCAGTTATAACCTTCAACATCGCTGGTATTGAGTTGCTTCCAGACGTCGTCGTTCTCATCGTCGAAATCGTTAAGTTCGACGACCCATAACTTGTCGTTGGAGTAATCTAGCACGGCCACACGATTGTCCGTATTGGCGAATCTCGGGGCTTCAGCGTTCACGCCTAAGGGCCGGGTGGCGCTCTCTTTCACGGTCCCGACAAGGCGGCCGTCCCCATCCACCGCGGCAACAAAGAGTCGCTTGTCACGTACGAAAATAAGCTTATTTCCACCTCGGGCCCAGTGGGGCTCGTTGTAACGGGAACCGACGCCTGCCGAAACGATGTCGTGCCAGGTCCCTTCAGGATATTTCACCACCCGGATGGAAGACTCGTTCGGAGACCCTTTGCTATGCCGCGCAAAAGCTATCAGATTCTTCGACGGATGCCAGGCCACGTCCAGATGTTCATAATCCAAATGGTCGATGCCCGATTCGTCGGTCAACTTGAGTGGCGAGGGAGTGCCATAGGTATCACAGACGAAAACGCGACTGGCGCCTTTCCAACTGTCGCGATAAGCGCTGAACGTCACGTGAGCCCCGTCCGGAGAAAAGCTCGGACCAAACATATACTCGTTGAGATCACCCTTGCATGTGAACAGTTTTCGAAGGTTTGAGCCATCTTGGTTAACGATGTAAAGCGTGGCCTCAAAGGAGTCCCCGACCATTTTCCCCGAGTAGAATGCCAACTTATCTCCGTTGGGCGACCAGACTGGGGTGAGATGCTCTAAGACTCTATCCGGCAAGGTCACCTCAACAAGATTCGTTCCTTCGGGATTCATCCAGGCAACGTGAAAGTTCTCCCAGAGTTTGTCCGCGGCGATGGCCGCGATCCTGTGGGAAGGAACCATCTGCACCGAAACCCCCGCTCCCAGCTTTTTCTTGACGGCACCGTTCGAATTCTCCACTTTACAGGTCAAGCTGTAGACCTCGCCATCGGCGGCCCCTCGGGGCGGAGACCAGTTCCAGCGACTCGTCCAGACCTTCTTGTCGGCGTCCCATTCCATGGAGGTCGGTTTGTCTGAAGAAAAACGACCCTTGCCCCCGGGCCCATCGGCCTCCCAACTGACCATGGGGCCGGCGCCCGACTTATCACGCGCCTGCGTCATTAGGCTGATATAACCCTCTGGCGGAACGATCGCGACGGCACTGGAATCGGACACTTGGTTGGGAGTCGGCTGGACGGTTAGGACAAGCTCGTCAGGCAACTCGTTGGGCGCTCCTTGAGCAGCCAACGAGGTGCCGCCGGGCCCAGTGGCAAGCCCGCTTTCGTCGAGAACCTCTGGACCACCATAAACGCCGGGGAGAGCGGTCATCGCTCCGGTCTGGCTGATCGCAATGGTATGAGCTTTATGGGCCTTCGTTAAACGAACAGGCGACCCAGGAACGAACTGAACTCCGTCACTGACCAGTAGCCGGTACTCGCCACCAAACATCGGCAGACCATTGCTTGTCACGGTTCCCGCAGGGGTAAACACGATGTACCTATCCTCCGGTCTGGGCAGCGGAGTCCACTGGTCCAGCCGAAAACCTCCAGTCCCCGCGTTCATGGGCGAAGGCTCGGTCGAACCCGTGCCCCAGAGGCCCAAGAAGAAACAAGCAGACGGATAGGTTCGGGAATAGTCCACGGAGCGCGTGACCCGAGGCACGCTCAAGCCTTCGACTTGATAGAATGACTGACTCTGTGCTCCAGGAAAGGCGAGAGCCACCGGCACTTGACGACTGATCGCCTGCTGACGAGCGGCCCTCAGTTCTTCGAGAATCTCTTCGGTCAAAGCCAGGCTCTCGGCGCTGGCACGGCCACCGCTCAATGAGTAGAGCCCAAATCCTCCGACCACGATGGTTAGCATGGCCGCCAGAACCAACTCGACCAAAGAGAATCCCCGTCGGCACCGCATCAACGCCCTGCCCCATTTGCGGCGGCGTTTCTCTGGGCCTTAACCAAATCTCGAAAGTCTTGACGTGACATTCTTTCTCTGGGCTCGGCCTTCGGAGCGGGTATTTTCGAGCGCGACTGGGACACGAGTGCCTCCCTGTAGAGCGCGGGACTTAGAGGTTCTTCAAGGATGGGCTCTAGTGAGATGTCGCCTAGCACAGCATCGCCTGAACTGGGGACTCGGGCCGCCACCGGACTTCGCCATCCCCGTCCATTGACTCTCAACTCGACGAACACTTCCGTGGGCCTGGTGACTCCTTGTAGGTCTATCGGCAGTTCGAAGCTTTGACCATCCTGTGCCAGACTTCCCTCAGCTTGGAAGGCGATTTCAGGAAACACGAGACGAACCTTAGCTGATTCCGTGGTAGGATCCATAGACACATTGTTCGCGTGGATCGTACCGCGAACCTGGAAAGTCAATGGGAGTGAACTCACAAAAGTTTCGGTGCCGGTCACTGTCGACCCAGACACCCATTTGTAGACGGAGACTAGCACCACAAGTGCCAGCGCTCCCACCAAACTTGCGTAGAGTCGGTCCCAATGTGAGAAAGACGTTTCCGGGATGTCGATTTCCGGACTCTGTGCATGGTCCTCGAGAGGAGCCAATTCCAAGATCTCGCAAAGTTTCGAGAGCAAGCCCGTCTCGGCGGCCTCTCGACTTTCGGCTCTCAACACACCGCTTCGCCGACGCCCCTGGCTATCAACAATTTTGAATCGGAATCTCGCCACAAATCTCCCTTTCTAGATTATATCACACGGATCCGGGAACGACTGACACTCCCACATCTATCATGACCAAAGGCGATGACCCAAGAGTTACGTCGGACAACGCCTTGCCCGGTTCATGTGTACAAAAGGTAAACAGTATCGTCCCAGGAGATTCTAAAAAGGGAGATTGGGGTCGTTGGAAAATTGAGCAAGTATTCAATCTACTACGATGATGAGTCGAAGGAGTTCGCCCTTGGGTTTAAATTGCCAGATGAAACCACAGCAAGATCCTACTCAGATCGCTGCAGGCGGGTGCCTCCTCTCGATGCCGTTGCTACTGATGGCCGGCGCTCGGTGGGCGCTCAAGGCCGCCGAGGCGAAAGAGCACGCCTTGTCTCATCAGATCGAGAACGTGGAAATTGAGGATCGTCCGAACGCGGACAGCGCCCAACGCATGCCCGCGGAAGAATCACTCAAGCGATTCGTGACCGGACTGAAGAACACCACGGCGCCGTTTGAGAAAATGAACGCCCGCTTTGACCCAAAGAATCACGAACAAGAGACCAGTCACCTACAAAGCCTCAGAAAACGTCTAGAGGCCCAATCCCAACCCGCCTCCGATGAGACTAAGGCCTTGCTCGTCGAAGCCGAGCAGATCTTGGCTCGCTACGCTCCGGCCTAGGATTTCCTTCGAAAACCCAGGCGTCCGTGCCGCGATGAAGGCGAGATTTAACTCACTGTCCACTCCTCGACCAACACCGCGCCATCTTGAAGCGTCGGCAGTTCCGGAATAAGGCCTGGAGACCAGCGGCGAGTGGGTGGATCGCAGCGCAAAGGCGAGTCTCCAGGGCAGTGATCTGTGAACGGACTGTCCCGCAGTAAGATGTCAGCGTCGAGATCAGCGTATTCAAAGTCCATGGCGACCGCCACCGCGGCGGCGGCCCCAACTCCCAAGAAACTTTCCCCAACCATTCCGCCAATCATTAATTGAGCGCCATAGGCGCGAGCTAAGTTGGCGATTTCGGTGAGTGGAAGGATGCCTCCGGACTTCATGAGCTTCAGGTTTAAGATGTCTACTGAGCCCGCTTCCAAGAGTTGACGAGCGTCGCCGAGGTTTCTCACCGACTCATCAGCCGCGAGAGGAAACTCCGTTCGTTCTCTCACGTAGCGCAGTCCGTGAAAGTCCTCTCTTGGGGTGGGTTGCTCCACTAGTTCGATGGGACAAGCCCCGCGCTCGAAGGCTCTTAGAACTTTGACCGCCGAAACTCTATCCCAGCCTCCGTTCGCGTCAAGGCGCAACAGAACCCCTCGCGGAAGGAGTTCGGAGACTCGGCAGACCGTCTCGATATCGCGCTCCACTTCAAGACCGACTTTGAGTTTCAACCTGTCGTAGCCGATTCCAACCAACTCTTGCGCTATCCCCAGCGTGGTCTCGAGATTCTCGATCCCGATGCTGTAGTTCGTCCGAAATTGTGTCGCGCCGCCCCCGAGCAGGCGGGAAAGCGTTACGCCAGCCAAACGTGCTTGGAGTCCGTGAACAGCCAAGTCAACGGCACATCGGGCGCTGGGGGCATCGGTCACCTTCCGCATGGCTCGATGAAGGTCTTTAAGAGACCAAACATCGCGGTCGCGGAGGAGCGGCAACAGCATCTCTATCAACGTTTGACGACACCCGTCGTATGTCTCTTGAGTCAAAAGGGGAATGGGGACCGCCTCCCCGTAGGCCCTCGCTCCCGATCGACTGGTGAGTTCAAGAACCAGAGTGCGACATTCGTCCTGCAGCCCCGAGGCGATCTTGAAGGGGCGGCGACAATGGACGGTCGTTTCGTAAAGTTTGTACCCGGAGATATTCATAGATTCAACGAGATTTTATGAGAGTCGTCGGTTTCCTGGTCGCGTCGTGAAGGCGAGAATCGTTGTCCATCCGAGAAATGCCAAGAGAAAAACGAGTTCCCAGGAGAAGAATCTCCCTCCCAGCACAAGAACGCCGCTGGGATAATCCACATGGACCTCTTTGAGATTCCACTTGCCGGTCAGAGGTGGCTCCCAGGGCGAGAGCAACCAGCGAACCCCGAAAGGGCGCCGGGAAGCACTGAGAACGACAGACTCTTGTGCGACTAGCAAGCTCTTCTCGCACTTCCCTCGCGCCGAAACGAATCGCAAGGCGTGACGACCCGCCTCCTGAGAGCGCAATCGCCAATATTTCCGGTCGGCCGAAGCGAAGCCGTCGACCTCCACCGAAATCGATGAGGGAACCTGCAAGGTCCAGTCCGCTACCCCTCCGGTCGATGGCTCGGACTCAATCCAAACCAACACGGGTTCTCCAACCAAGATAGGGCGATATTGATAGCCACCGAACAGGATGAGAATACCCAGCAAGAGAGGGATAGCAAACGCTATCGAGGGCCTCAATAGGGAGTAGGAAAGCCTTCCACAGGAGCCCAAGAGTCGCCCAAGCGACCCTGCCATGACCCGGGGGAAGGCTCCATAGAGGGAGACCTCCAAGAGATGACCTTGCACCTCCAGAATTGCTCTTTCTAAAGGACTGCGGAACGTCGGGTAACGCATCATCACCGACCAGATCAGCGCGAGAAAGAAGGACACGACAATGATGGCCATCGATTTCACTTGGCCCTCTCAGCAACTGGGACCTCTCCTAGGAAGCCACAAACATACTGAGAAGAACTGTTGATGCGACGCTCTCGCCAATGGCTCTTGATCCTCGGAGCGGTTCTCACCCTGGTCCTGGCGATGGTCATAGGCAACCGCTCAACCTCGCCCGTCCCTAAAGTCCTGGTCCTAGGATTTGACGGTTTGGACCCCCAGCTTTTGCGACGATTCGTGAGCGAAGGCCATCTGCCCAACTTTCAGCGCCTGTCCGAGACGGGTTCGCTTCAGGAGTTGGCCACGACCGATCCCCCCCAAAGTCCGGTCGCTTGGTCTACCTTCATCACCGGCTTAGAACCCAACTTCCACGGCATTTTTGACTTCGTCCATCGCGACCCCGAGACCATGCAGCCGATACCTTCACTCACCTTGATCGAGGACGGAACGGCCCGCCTACTGCGAGAAGGGATTCCCTTTTGGCACTACCTTGAAGAGGCTGGAGTTCCATGTCATTTGATAAAGATTCCGGCCAACTTTCCTCCGGAGGAGCCCACCGGGCACTATCTGACGGATATGGGCACACCAGACCTGGAAGGAACCTATGGCACCTATAGCTTTTACACGAACGGCCCTCCCCCCCAAGTCGAGGTCGTCCGCTCGGGAGGACGACGCGTTCAGGTCGAAAAACGTAACGGCAGCTTCCAGGCCTCTTTCGTGGGCCCAAACAACGACGCCCTCCCTTTTCGAGCTTCAGTGAACGCTGAGTCGACCGCCGCGCTGCTTGAGATCGCGGACCAGCGGGTCCTTCTTAAACCTGGGGAGTGGAGCGCTTGGCTCCCTCTGAAATTCTCGAACAGCAGAGGCATCGTTCGTCTCTACCTTCAAAGCCTGAACCCGACGTTTGCGCTCTATGCGAGTCCCGTCAACATCGACCCTGAAAATCCGGTGGTGCCCATCAGTGAGCCGAGCGGTTTCGCGCGAAAATTAGCCCTAGAGTGTGGTCGTTTCTACACCCAAGGCATGCCCGAAGAGACCGCCGGCCTTTTGGACGGTATCCTTTCAGATGCCGAGTTCTTACAGCAGAACCAGTTGGTCGTGGGCGAGCGTCAGCTTCTTTTCGACAATGCACTACGGAATTTCGATGAAGGATTTCTCTTCTTTTACGTCTCCTCCACTGACATCATCTCCCATCTTTATTGGAACGCCACAGACGACAAGCATCCAGGATACGATCCTGATCGCGCGCGGCTGTTTGGAGAGGAGATCTTGAAAAGCTACAAGTTGGCAGACCGCTTTTTAGGGCAAGCCCTCTCCTCGGTCGATTCGCGAACCACTTTATTTGCTCTCTCCGACCACGGATTCGCGCCTTTCTACCGCTCCGTTCATCTCAATCGATGGCTCCGCGACAAAAAGCATCAAAAGGGTCAGGGAAGCCTGATGGCCGATATCGACTGGTCACGGACCGAAGCTTACGCGGTCGGGTTCAACAGTCTCTATCTGAACCTCGCGGGTCGGGAAGCCCACGGGATCGTATCGCAGACCAAGCGGCGCGTTCTTCTGGAGAGCCTTACCAAAGAGTTATTAAAGCTCAAAGACCCCAAAACGGGGAAGCCCGTCATCGCGACCATCGAACAGGTTCAAGCCGGACCGCAGGACGGGGTTGACCTCCGCGCACCCGATCTCTTGATCGGCTACCACCGGGGTTACCGCGCCTCTTGGGAGACTGCAGTGGGGGACGCGGGCTCCGTCCTTCTTGAAGACAACAAAAAGGCGTGGAGTGGAGACCATCTGATGTCACCGGGCGAAGTCCCGGGGGTGCTCCTCTGCAACCGTAAGCTCTCCGGACCGGCGCACTTAAGAGATCTCGCTCCCACCTTCCTGGACCTCTACAAGGTCAGGCCCCCCAATAACTGGCCGGGGCACTCCCTCGTTGCGCCTTTGTCCACTTCAGAGAGTCGCCCCCTCCGAAGGGAGTAGGGATCGGCCCTCCATCCAGGGAGAAAGTTTTACTCCCAACAGGTCAAGAATTGTGGCGGAAATGTCTTTGATGTCAGGCTGTCCTTTGAGCTTCAGGTTGCTCAAGAGAATGCCCGGCACCGCTTCTGGATGGTAACAGTGGTCGCCTGACCATGCCGAGCAGTTGTCGCGAAAAATCGAGGAGGAGACGTTCCCGCGGGCTGCTTCCTTGTCGAGCCCGAACCCGGGCGCGAAGCCCAACACGATGTCCGGTGCGCGCTCAAGATAAGGGCCTTGGTAGGTGGAGTGAGCAAGGAAGACATCTTGAAAAACTCGGTCGCCAACCTCAGGGCGTTGTAAATCGAGCAACGCCCCCCGAATCTCTAGAGAGAGAGAATCAACCTCTTCCGGGCCGACAATTCCAGAGCTTTCTCGCCCTTTCACATTGAACCGGATGCCCGACAAGTTGTAGACCGCTGCGCGACTTTGAGGCCAGTCCACCTCACCTTCGACCACCTGGAGATAGCCCGCTTGATGCAACCAAGCGTTGACATCGACTAGAGTGTGGAGTGGCTTGAAGCCGTGATCGGAGAGCACGAGCAAGGCCGTTTCACTGTCTAAACGGGCGCGCACGTCGCCCACCAGTTTGTCCATGCGTTCGTACATCTCGTCGAGTTCGTTCTCCTGATCAGGAGCGCTGAACATATGCTGGATGCGGTCCGGACCGTCGAAGACGCCGACGAGAAGTCCCGTAGGCGTGCGGTCCAAGAGGTGAAAAAATTGGCGAACCCGCTCTTCGTGAATATCGTAAGCCCCGCGCAAAAACTCCTGCGCGCTAAGAACCCCGTCCTCGTAGGCTCCGGTATCCTCGGCCATACCGCAGGTCGCGAAGGGTCCCAGCAGACGGGCCAGCGTACTGGAGAATAGCGGCGGCCAGGAAATGGGACTCGCCGGACGGGCCGGATCGATCTGCAGCGCGGTCATGTAGAGGCCCTCTGGATCGACCAATAAGAACTTGACGATTCCGTGGATCGATCCGAAGCGCAGCGTCATCCATGGGGTATATTCGCCAGGCGTCAAAGCAACTCGGGCGTGCCCGTCGACCTCTAACCAGTTCTCGCCCAGTCTCAGGGGCAGAACGGTTTCGCCGGGCCCAGATATCTTGCCGCAGAGTACATCCCCAAGGGGCTCAAGCGGCTGAAACCGTCCATGGGGTAGCACTCGTTGCTGCTTTGAAAAGAAGGTATAGGTCCCCTGGGTCCCAAGGAGATCGGGGGCCCCCATCGCCGACAGCAGGAAGCCCCCGAACCGCTCGGGCGGCCAACTGATGGGAACCCGAAGAATGTGGGTTAACACTCCGTGGTCGGCGAGTGTCTTCCAGAAGCTTTGACTGCCTCTAAGAAATCTCGCTTTCGCCCTTTTCCAAGGCAGCCACCAGAGACCCATGTGAGAACCCGAAGCCGTCTCCACTCGAGCGGAGGTGAGACGGAGTCGATATTGACTATCGCGTTCCACAAAGCCAAAAATGCCGTGACGTCCGGGATTGACTCCGGTGGAGAAGCTTGACCAGGCGACCGGCGACAGGGGTGGACACGTTGTGCCCAGTCGTTCATAACCACCGTCTTTCGACAGTTGCGTGAAGTGAGGCAGACGTCCGACCGCCATCAAACGCTCGACTCGGCTCGGCTCAAGTCCATCCAACCCTACGACGATGACACGAGACGCCTTGATCTTTCCACGCCTGAGACGAACACGCCAAAGATAGCGGACCGGAAGGCTCAGGAGACTCAGGAACGCCATAAAAAGGGCCAGAGCCACCACAAGTATAGGGGCTTGAATGGCCAATCCTGGGCCCGGACCGATGTAGGCGAAAATCACTCCACTGAGTTTTGCTCCTCAACGGACAAAACCATCTCTTGAGAAAGTATTTTGTCGCCAGAAAGAGAAATATAGAGCGGTGAGAAACTTGACAATAGAGTGTTGAACCCTAGCCTTCTTTCCTTCAGGGTCCTCATGCTGCTCTGCTTTTTGCTCCTTGGCGGATGCGGCCAGTATCAGAGACAGGGAGATGTCTCCCTGTTTTCCGAATTCGCAACCTCTCGGAAAAGCTCTATCGTTAACGGAAGTGGTCTGGTGGGGCGACCGTCGTTTCGAGCCTTTATGGGTGTGGGACTTATGCCCGACGCGGAAGACGATTGGGCTCGGGCCGTGGATAACCAGCGAGTTCGAGGCTTCGGTTTTTTCCTCTACCATGTTCAACCGCTCACCTTGGAGCTTGAGGCTCGACCAAACCAAGAAAATCTGGCGAAGGTCCGATTCTTTCTCCAGGACCGCGAGATCACACCGAGCGAGCGGGATCCGGCTTCCGGACGCTTGATCCTAAAAGTCGAGGCGAAGCAACTGCTTCCCGGCATGAACTGGCTGGAGGTGGAACACGCCAACGGTGTCGATTGGAAACGTTTTCAGGCATTTCCCAAGGGATATGGTCGCACGAGCGACGGCGTAAGTGTAGCGTCAACCGAGACATTTCAAAACGGGAAAGACCTGCTGCTTCCCTTCGAACAGACCGTGGACTATTCACTGATATCCGACGGAAAAACTCGATTCATCGCCAACATTTCTGCTTGGCAGGACCCTGGTAGCACTCCAGTAGACTCTGGCTCCGTCAGTCTTGAGGTGACGGTCACCCAAGAGAACCCTCCGCGTGCTAAGACCTTCCACCTCGAAGGCGACGGAGCCAAGACCCTCGACCTGCCCGAGAACTTGGAAGCCTTTGGCTTAAGACTCCAAGCGCATTACTCCGGCGCTGAACCGCCTCTCCCTGGGCAGGTCGGACTGAGGTTGTCTCACCCTACCGTGCAACGGTCGACAATCTCGAATGTGGCTCCCGCTTCCACCAAGTCCTCAACACCTTCGGTGCCCACCCCTAGAGAGAAGCTTCCAGATTCTCCCAGAAAGCCGAACATACTTTTGTACGTCGTCGATACGCTTCGGGCTGACCGACTCTCCCTTTACGGACACCGGTACCCGACCTCGCCACATCTTGAAAAACTGGCTCAAGACGGGGTCACTTTCGACAACGCCACGGCTCAGTCGCCCTGGACCAAGCCCTCTGTGGCTTCCGTGATGACCTCGCTGGAACCCCGACAGCACGGTGTGCTCGACTTCGGGGATCGCCTCGACGAGAGCCTCATCACTTGGGCCGAATACCTCAAACAGGCCGGGTACCAGACGGGAGGGATTGTCGCTAATCCGCTACTCGAGGAGCAATACAACTTCAACAAAGGGTTCGATTTCTATCGCGTGGTCTCTGTCCTAAAAACCGCTGCGGAGCTGAATAAAATAGCCATCCCCTGGCTTGAAGCACGGAATCCGGAGGCGCCCTTCTTCCTCTTCCTTCAACCCATCGACCCTCACGTTCCCTACGTACCCCCACCGGCTTGGGCAAAGAAAGCGATGGACTGGTATGGGGTCTCTGAACCGCCTGGACCGGCTCATCCCTTGTTGCCCGGCCTTGACCGCGCGGCGTTCAGCAAATTGGTCTATCATCTTTACTCTCAAGCCGCGAGCGGTCTTCCTCC
>JBBKWP010000470.1:0-17296 GCA_037968995.1 Candidatus Xenobia bacterium | reverse complement strand
CTTCGGGTTTGTCGTAAGCCGGGTCGAGGGTGATTGCCAGCACCTGAAGTTTGTCCTTTTGGCCGGTTTTTTGGATTAAGTCCGCCAAGCCGGTCAATTTTTTGCCGATCATGGGACATTTATCAGGGTAGGGGCAACGGGTGTAGAGAAAGCTCACGATCACACCTTTCCCCCTGAAACTGTTTAAGGCAACGGGCCTTTGATTCTGGTCGATCAGCTCGAAATTGGGTACAACCTGATCCAAACTGATGGGGTCGGCCGTGGTCGGTCCGGCTAGGGTCATAAGAGTAAGGGCGCAGCAGGCATAGTATAGGAAGCTTTTCATGGGAGTGGTCCTTTCCAGGGTTTTCGAACACCGCTGTGTGGCGGATGTTCGAGATAATAACAAAATGCCAGGTCTCAAGATAGTTTTCACGACCCGGGCTTGTTCTTGTATACGAATTTGTAATAGTCTTGGCGAGCCAACTTGTGGGCAGCCTCTTCATCGACAATGAGTGTGCAGTGACGGTGCCACTGCAGCGCCGAGGCGGGACACATCGCGGTGAGCGGACCCTCCACCGCCTGAGCGATGACCGGCGACTTGTTTTTTCCGTAAGCCAACAGAACGCATCGTCGGGTGTCTAGGATGGTACCAATTCCCATGGTGAGAACATGAAGGGGGACCTCCTCTCCCTCGGGGAAGTGGGGCGCATTGTTTTTGCGGGTGTCCGGTGTGAGTGTTTTGAGTCGAGTTCTCGAGGCCATCGAGGATCCGGGCTCGTTGAAGGCGATGTGTCCGTCGTGACCGATTCCTAGGAGTTGAAGATCGATCCCGCCGGCTCTCTTGATAGCGTCTTCATAGGCCTGGCAGTGGGCGCGAATGTCTGATGTCGTGCCGTCCAGTAGATGACAGTTTTCCGGCTTGAGATTGACGCGCTCAAAAAGGTACTTGCGCATGTAGGCCGCGTACGAACCGCGGTCATCGGGCCCAACGCCCACATATTCGTCGAGGTTGAATGTCTGGACGCCGGAGAAGTCGAGTCGACGACCGATGAGCCGTTCATAGACCCCTTCCATCGTTCCCCCAGTCGCTAAGCCTAAGACGCTCCGCGGGTGGCTTCGAATTTGGTCCTCTACAATTTTGGCTCCAGCGTCGAGCACATCTTCGGGCTTCGGAAGGATAACAATCTCCACTACAACTCCTCGGCGAGAGACATTAACCGGGTCTGAACCTCGCTTTGAAAGCGAGCGATCAATTCTCCCACGAAATCCACGGGGCTTAGCACGGGATCGTCTAAAAGCGGCATCAGATCCATGGCGAACTCCAGCGCGGTGCTTTGGTCGGTCGTCAGGGCGTGATAATAGGTCGCGTTGGCGCGCTTGCGTCCAGCGGTTGCGAGGTCGTAGCGCTTACCACCGGTTATCTGCGAATCGAAGACGCCCATCAGCGCGTTGGTGAGATTCTGGTGCCCGCTGACATCGAAGGTGACCTTATCCTGGTGGGTGAGCCAGTCCAAACTTCGCCAAACCTCGCTGCCGAAGAAGGTCTGGGGACGGTAGTCTAGTTCTCGCAGCGCGGTGATCACCGCGATGGCTACGACGAGGTGGTGAGGGTGGCTGTCGGCCAAATTGTGGGTGTTGATATGCTGAGGTCTGGTGCTAGAGATAATTTTTTTGAGGTCGGTCACCAAGTCTCGTGGCTGACCGCCCATGACATGGCCTCGCTCGGAATGCATCAGATGAACCACGGCGGAGTACTCACCAGTGATCGCCGCGTGGCGCTGCTCCTTGAGGCGAACTTTGACCATCTCGTCATCGCTGTACTCTGCATACAGGCCTGCCCGCGGGCTGGCTTGCCCGTCGCTGGTGATCACTCCGGTATACCAAAGCTCATCGTTCTCAAAGCACTCGAGAATGGGGTGCCACCCCATGAACTCGAGATCGTCGGGGTGGGCACCGATGGCCAGATGGGTAGTTCTGTCAAGGGCGACATCCGTGTCCGCACCATCGGGAACGAAGGTATGAGCGGTGGCCTGGGAATAGTTCACTGGCTGCTCTTCGTTTCGGCCTCGTCTCTTACGTTGGGCCTTTGTGGTGAAGAACTTCTCAAAAGCTCAAGGAGGCCGTCGGCACAGCCGACCGACGAAGCTGGATTTTGGCCGGTGACCAAGCGACCGCCTTTGACCAGGTAAGGCTGCCAATCCTCGCCTTTGCTGTAGTTTCCGCCGAGGCGAATGAGTTCGTCTTCCAGAAGGAAGGGGACAACGTCCGTCAATCCGACCCCCGCCTCTTCGCTGTTGGAAAACCCCGTAACATCTCTGCCTTGGATGAGCGAGGTGCCGTCCGGAGATTTGGCGTGTCGGAACACGGCGGGACCGTGACAGACCGCTCCAATGGGCTTGCGGGCTAAGTCAAAAGCTTCGATCAGGGCCTTCGAGGTCGCGCTCTCCGCGAGATCCCACATCGGTCCGTGCCCGCCGGGGAAAAATAGGGCGTCGTACTCGGAAGGGTTGATTTCGGACAAGGGTTGGGTGGCCGCCAGCACCGCTTGAAGCTCTTTGTCGTTTCCGTAACGTTCGGTGGACGACGTTTGAGCCTCTGTCTCTTCGCTTTTAGGGTCGACCGGAGGCTGGCCGCCCTTGGGGGACGCCAGAGTCACCGTGTGTCCCTTGTCGAAAAATCTGTAGTAAGGGGCAGCGAATTCTTCCAGCCAGAATCCAGTACTCTGTCCAGTATCTCCTAGGGCTTGGTGAGAGGTGAGAACCATCAAAATCTTCATGTCCGGTTCTTCGATAGTGGATCCTCCGAACACCTTGTGTAGGGAATTTCGCCCTGGCGATTCTTTGGCGAACTTCGGGGGCGTTGTCCGAGGACCAACTCGTTGGGGTGGACGCAGGACCTCGCCCTTGGGATGAGAATTCCGGCCGAGTGCTTACAGATGATGAAACTACAAACCTCCAGTTTGCCATCGATGCCAACGATTCGAAGTTGGTCGCCAAACTGGTGGCGCCCCATAAAGCTAAGACACTCTCTGAAGTCCAGTTTTACGGCAACAGCACCCTTCTTATGTACGTCTTCGAGCGGAGCACCCCCGAGGTAGCTGACGTTCTGATAAAAAAGGGCCTGACGGTGTTTGAACTGCCGTGGTCTGACAACAATGAACTCAAAGCCGCCCTTGGAAACAGGCAGCACGCTTCGGCCATGTTGCGAGCCGCCTTGAGCGTCGTCCCTGAGGATCTCCTCTTCGAAATGATCACTAGT
Organism: Candidatus Xenobia bacterium; assembly: GCA_037968995.1. Lineage (GTDB taxonomy): Bacteria > Vulcanimicrobiota > Xenobia > Xenobiales > JADMJV01 > JAEXNA01. The sequence goes on along the minus strand of JBBKWP010000470.1, from coordinate 14,056 downwards.
GACTGGGACCCCGATGAGGAGCGCGCCGGTCAGGCTCAGAGTGCCTTCCAACTGGCGGAAAAGTTACCTGACCCTATCTGTCGAGAACTTCTTTTAGAGTCCCTAGACCGTTTAAAAACTCAGAATTAGTATTCTCCAAAGGCTCGCGCTGACTACTCTGAAGGAGGCGAACCGGAACCTTGGCGAAGGCTACCTCACGTACGAACGGAGGGACTAGAATGGAAATTTCTCAAGAAGGGGCTCGGGTTCTGGGGACACAACTTCCCGCGTACTGCGAGATCCTTACCGATGATGCGATCGTTTTCCTCAGCAAACTGTCCCGCAAGTTTGAGGCCACGCGTCAAGAGCTTTTGGCTCACAGGGCTGAGGTTCAAGAGAAGTTGAACCAAGGAATGTCCCTGGCGTTCCCTACGGAAACTCAGAGTTTACGGGACAGCGATTGGACCGTTGCCGAGGTGCCTGAGGACCTCCAAGACCGCCGAGTGGAGATCACTGGGCCGGTAGACCGCAAAATGGTGATCAACGCTCTGAATTCCGGCGCTCAGGTGTTCATGGCCGATTTCGAGGATTCCAATTCTCCAACCTGGGCGAACAATCTTGATGGCCAGATCAATCTTCGAGATGCCGTGCGCGGTACCATCGAATTCACTAACGATCAAGGCAAGCACTATTCTTTGAACGAAGCGACCGCGACGCTCATGGTCCGACCGCGCGGATGGCACCTCGATGAAAAAGGATTCGAAGTCGACGGTCAGGCCATTTCAGCGGGCCTGTTCGATTTTGGGCTGTTTTTTTTCCACAACGCAAGAACTTTGGTTAAGAACGGAGGTCGACCCTACTTCTATCTTGCGAAGTTGGAAAACGCGTTGGAGGCTCGTCTGTGGAACAGCGTCTTCGTCGTTGCCCAGGAACATCTGGGAATTCCCATAGGAACTGTGCGCGCGACCGTACTGATAGAAACCATCACGGCGGCCTTCGAGATGGATGAGATCCTCTATGAACTCAAGGACCACTCTTTGGGTCTTAACTGCGGTCGCTGGGACTACATCTTCAGCTACATTAAGAAGCATCGCGCCCTACCCGAATTTGTGGTTCCGGACCGCGCTCAGGTGGGCATGACTCGACATTTCTTGCAGTCTTATGTGGACCTTTTGATCCAGACCTGTCACCGGCGGGGCACCTTCGCTATGGGCGGGATGGCGGCCCAGATTCCCATCAAGAACGATGTGGAAGCTAACGAGCGCGCCATGTCGAAGGTCCGAGACGACAAGCTTCGCGAGGTGAAGGCCGGACACGATGGCACTTGGGTGGCTCATCCCGGTCTGATTCCCCTGGCCAGGGAGATCTTCGACCAACACATGCCGACGCCCAACCAGATTCACACGTCTCGTGACGAAGTCAGCGTCACGGCCGCCGATCTTTTGGAAGTGCCCGAGGGCACGATCACGTTTGACGGTCTGAAAACCAATATCGACGTCGGTTTACAATATGTCGAGGCGTGGTTGCGAGGTCAGGGATGTGTACCCATTTACAACCTGATGGAGGACGCAGCCACGGCTGAGATCTCTAGAACCCAAGTGTGGCAGTGGGTTAGGCACGGCGCTAAGTTGAGCGACGGCCGAGTGGTCACTGCCGAGCTTGTAAAAACCACGATGGACCAGGTTATGTCCGAGCTTTCCAAGACTTTGGGTGCTCGCTTTTCGGAGGGACGTTTTCCCTTGGCCTGCGAACTTTTTCTAAAGATGATGACCGCCGAAGACTTCAGTGAATTTTTGACACTCGTTGCCTACCAACACATTTCCTAGGGGGCTCAATCAGTCCCGCCCCACGACAACCAATCGCACCTGACCGAATGAACATAGGAGAGACATCATGGAGAATCTTAGGAACGAATTGAAGCAAACCCAGGAGTGGTTCGCCAGTCCAAGGTTCGAAGAGACCACTAGACTCTACTCAGCCCGTCAAGTGGTGGAGCAGAGGGGAACTCTTCAGTGCGACTATGCGGTCGCTCGACAGGCGGCCTCTGGTTTTTTTCGACTCTTGCGAGATCTCTACGCTCAAAAGCGATCGATCACCACTCTTGGACCGTATTCTCCCGGTCAGGCGGTCATGATGAAGCGTCTGGGTGTTCAAGGAATCTATCTTGGCGGTTGGGCGACGTCGGCCAAGGGTTCCATTACTGAAGACCGAGGCGCCGATTTGGCCTCATACCCTTTAAGCCAGGTTCCCGACGAAGCCTCGACGCTCGTGCGCGCTCTCCTTTCAGCGGACAAAAACCAACGTTTCGAGAGGTCTCGCATGACCGACGCGGAGCGCGAAGCGAACAAGGTCATCGACTATAGCCCGTTCATTATCGCCGACGCTGACACCGGTCACGGAGGAGACGCTCACGTACGGAACCTTATCCGACGGTTCGTGGAGGTCGGGGTGCCCGGCTATCACATTGAAGACCAGAAACCGGGGGCCAAGAAATGTGGCCACCAGGCCGGCAAGGTTTTGGTTTCTGTGGAGGAACAGATCAAACGTCTGAACGCCGCGAGGTTCCAACTCGACATCATGGAGGTTGAAGGGATCATCGTCGCGCGAACTGATGCCGAGGCGGCCAACCTACTAGACACCGACGCCGACCATCGCGACTTCCCCTTCATCCTCGGCTGTACCAACCCCGATATTCCGAGCTACAAAGCTTGCGCTCTCGGACTCTTGAAGAAGATCCACGATTCCGGCGTCAATGCGGTGAACGGGCACCTGGTTTGCGAACTGTCGGACAAGGAGTACGAAGAGGCCTTCGAGTGGTTCAAGAAAATGGGTCTAGAGGCGACCTTCTCCGAGGGTATCGCGTCGCTCAAGGAAGCCGAGGGAGTGGCTTTCGAAAAAGCGCTCGACGTCATGTCCGGAGCCCTTGGCAACGCTTGGGAGGCGGATTCGGGGATTATGACCTTCGCCGAAGCCGTGGCTGAGAAAATGAAATTCCACAGCGACGATAAGGAGTTCGACATCACCGTCGAAGAGTGGAAAGCCTTCGCCGCTCAGGCCACCTCCTATGAAGTCCAGCAGCGTGCGGCTACCCTGGGGATCGTGGTCCATTGGGACGCTCACACCTCAAGAACGCCGGATGGATACTTCCAAGTTCGTGGCGGGATCGACTACGCTATCGCGAAATCTTTGGCGGTTGCTCCGTTTTGCGACATCATATGGATGGAAACGAAGACCGCGGACTTAGCGTACGCCAAACAGTTCTCCGACGCCATTCGCGCAGTTTTTCCTCAGAAAATGATGGCTTACAACCTTTCACCATCTTTCAATTGGGACACCACCGGAATGAGCGACGAGGAGATGACCGCCTTCCCCGAGGAACTCGGAAAACTGGGATTTGTCTTCAATTTTATCACCTACGGAGGGCATCAAGTCGACGGACTGGCTGCCGAAGAGTTCACCACTTCTCTGCAAAAGAACGGAATGTTGGCCTTGGCTCAGTTGCAGCGTAAACTGCGTCTCTTGGAATCTCCCTACAAAACTCCGCAAGCTTACGTCGGTGGGCCCAGAATGGACGGGGCCTTGGTCGCTTCCTCGGGTCGCACCGCCTCTACCAAGGCTATGGGAAAAGGGTCGACCCACGCCCAGCACCTGGTTCAGACCGAAGTTCCGCCCAAGGTTTTGGATGCATGGCTCAAGGACTGGACCGACCACTACCAATGGAAAGAAGCGCTCCACGCGAAGTTGCGTCCTCATCGTTCCAGTTCCGAACTTGTGGCTTTATCGATTTTAGACGGCAAGGAGCAAGAGGTGGCGAGCATCGTCTTCGCTCCCATTCAAGATCGTCGCGGGCACCATATTTTGTCGGTTCGCGACCAGACTACGCTTCCCGACTATCGCCAGAAACGTCTGATGACGCTGGCGCAACTGTTTCTGGTTCACCGATACAAAGCCAGCAAAGTCCACTACGTCACTCCCACCGATGACAACCAGGCTCAGACCCAGGGGATGAAGCGCTTGGGACTCTTCGCGGAAGTGAACACCGAAATCGGGGACATCATCGTCGCGGCCGTGGATTCGGATCAGGTCAGTCGTTGGGTGAAGAAAGACAGCGACGAACTCAAAACCTTGATTCGGAAAGCGAAATAGACCGTGACACGTGTAACTCTTTTCCTCTTTTGCTTTTTGTTCCTCATGACGCCCGTTCTGGCCGGAGATGCGGGAGACGATTTTTGGGCCTTGGTTCAGATTCGCAAAGAAAACTGGAGCATCGACGACCAAACCGCCGCAACTTCCAAGGCTCTTCGCGAGGACAAAATAAATGCGGCCGAGGCTCAAGTCGTTTGGGAGAAGCTTCACCAACAGGCTTCGCAACTCAAGCTTCGGAGTCTGGCGCTGGAGTCGAGTTCTCGGCCTGACGTCGCGAAAGCCGTCACTCGAATGATGAGAATGGAAATGCTGCGTTTGGAAGGATTGATCAAAGCAGCCCGGGTGGAGACGGCCTCCGGAAGGGCCGCGGCCAGGCCTCTATGGATTAAGCAGGTCATGACAAATCAGGACTATCAGCAACAAGAAGCACTGGTTCTCGATATGATGAATTGGATCGAAGAGAATCCTTAAGATAGGTTCTTAGAAGCTACGGAGTCAGCCAACCCAGAAAGGGGACAAAGTGAACCTCCGGTCAAGATGTATCAGCCGAGCCGCAATCCTAGTATTGCATCTATTTCTACTTTTGCTCCTGACCCAGGGAACCTGGGGCGAGATTCTCAGCGACCCCGTCAGCTACACTAAAGAGACGGGCGCTGGATTCGAGGTCATTACGTTTTCCAACTCCTCGCAGGTTCCCGTGACTTTGAAGCTCGATTGGCAACTCAACAATGTCTCGGTACGCGGGCCCAAAGAGATGCTGGTTTTACCAGCTAAAGGTCGCGTAAGGGGCCCAAGGGTGGAGAGGGCGAACCCCTCATCGGCTTGGTCGTATCGTTGGACCTACACCTACAACTTTGGGTCGTATGCCGTGGAGAAACCGTCCACGGCTTTCGAGATTCCGTGGCCTCGCGGCCAGGCTTTCACCGTGGGCCAAGCGTTTGGCGGGGCGAAATCGCACGACGGCGATCTTCGCTACGCGGTCGACTTTCCGATGCCCGAAGGAGTCGCGATCCACGCCGCCCGTGCGGGTCTAGTGACCCATCTGGAACAGCGCTACTCTGAAGGCGGTTGGCGCAAAGATCTTTTCGAAAAATCTAACTATGTCATCCTGGCCCACACTGACGGAACCCTGTCTCGCTATCTTCATCTGCGCCATCGGGGGGCAGCGGTCCACTTGGGCCAATGGATCGATGAGGGTCAACTCTTGGGCTATTCGGGCAATGTCGGATACAGCAACGGTCCGCACCTCCACTTTGAGGTCTGTCGGCCGAGGCGGTCAGATCTTAAGACTGCTTCGATCCCATTTCGTATGCTCCAGAACGGTCAATCCGTCATTCCGGTCGAGGGCATGCTGTTCTCTCACTGAAACGCTGGGCTCTTAGAGTCTATAGCGACCTAACACCGGAAAGTGGTCCGAGGGATAGGGTCCATTGTCCTGGGCCAGGATCTGGCAATCTAAAATCTCCCATTCTGGACTCATCATGAGATAGTCGATTCGAATCGGTCGCTCCAAGGTGCCGAACTCGTGGTAAGTTCCCGCTTCGTTTTCGGGGTTACATTCCGTCAGGCTATCTCGAAGTCGGGTGCGCAGCAGCGTCATCGTCTCTGAGGATGGGACGCTGTTGAAGTCGCCCACCACACAGAAAGGCTGCCGTAAATCCCGCGTTTTGCTGAGAATGAGGTCGGCACTCCTATGAGGCGCCGTGGTTCCGTGGTGGTCAAAATGAGCGTTGTAGACAGCGAACTCCTGTCCCTGATGCTTCAGGCGAGCCCAGGTGCAGATTCTAGTGAGCATGGCGTCCCAGCCCAGACTTCCCTCCACGTCCGGATTGGGGCTAAGCCAGAAGGTACTTTCTTGGAGAACCTCTATGCCTTGACGGACAGCGACGGTGCATTGCTCGCCTTCCCCGTTTTTGTCACGACCGCGTCCCACGAATCGATACGTGGGCAGGGCGACCGCAAGTGCCCGACGTTGATGCGGAAGCACTTCTTGGAAGGCGATGACATCCGCATCACAACTTGCGATTGTTTCCAGTATGAGGGGCAGTCTAAGGGCCCACCCGTTGGCTCCATCTTGACCGATATCGTAACGTACATTGAAGGTGAGTATCGCGATGTCCATGTCATTCGACCTTGGCCGTTGCTGTGGTTTCTTCCTCGCCCACTTTGAGGTGTTTCAGCGCCTGTCGGAGCGCTAGATAGTCATCCACTTCATTGTAGGGAGCGGCGGAAAGACGCAATATCTTGCGGCCGTTCCAATTCGTAACCATCGTGTCGAGATGAAACTCGTCGAACAAACGTTCTCCAAGTCGCGGCGAAGTGGCTTGGGGTAGCAGCAGCGACGCCATCTGGCATAAGAACCCATCGTCAACGAGGTCTTGGGGAGGCAAAGCGTCCAGGACGATGTCTCGTCCTTGTTTGAGAAGGTCCCGGCCGCGTGTTCTGAGTTCGCTCCATCCGCCCGGGAAGAGATGCCCCAAGAAGTTGAGAGCGGTGGGAATCGAGAGCCAGGCCGTTGGGTCGAAGGTCCCGCACCAATCGAACTCTTCGAGAAAACGTGTCTGAGCACTTTGGCAACGAAATCCGTGGCTCACCACTGGTGGGTGAAGAACTCTTTGCTGGGCTGGGCGGGCCCAGAGAAAGGCTGCGCCTTTTGCTGAGCAGCACCATTTGTGGAAGTTTCCGGTGTAATAGGTTACGCCGCTGTTCCCGAGACGCTCCAAGTTGAGATCGAGCATCCCAGGGGCGTGAGCGCCATCGACTAATAGCGGGATGCCGCGATCGGCGACGGTCTCGGCGATCTCTGCGAGCGGAAAGACTAAGGCTGTTGGACTCGTCACGTGATCGATCATGACCAGCTTGGTTTTCGCTGACAAATTCTCTTTAATCCGCTCGACGACATCGCCCACGACGACATCCGGAAAGGGAATGGAAACCACGACGATGCGAATTTGAAAGCGTTGGGCCAAATAGGAGGCTACGTTTCGGCAGGCCTCATACACGTGGTCGGTGACCAGAAGTTCGTCACCGGGGTTCCAAGTCAAGGAGCGGAGCACCGCGTTGACTCCAGCCGTTGCATTGGTTACGAAGACCAAATTCTCGGGTTCGCAAGTCAGAAAGTTGGCAGTGAACTCTCGAACCTGAGCGAGAAGTAAGGGATAGCGACGCGACATAAAATGGACCGGCGCACTCTCAAGTTCCCGTCTGAGGTTCTCCTGAGCGTCCAGGACACATTCGGGACAGGCTCCGTACGAGCCGTGATTGAGGAATTTTTTTTCAGGAGCTAGGCACCAATGCGACTTCATCGATAGACTACTTTCGGCACTAGGCCCAGTTTCTTCCTTTGCTCACCAGGGAGGATAGACTTCAAGACGTAGCCATAATTGTGAAGAATTCGATTTTTGTCTTTGGGCTCGCAACCTATCTCTTCCTTGGCTTTTCGCCGGTCGCGGCTCGCGATCACGCTGTCGCGGTGCCTCCGGGTGGGGTGGTCCACGCTGTGGCTGCCGGGGATGACCCAACGGCTGTCGCACAGCTCTATGGTGTGTCGCAACGACAATTGACGGACCTGAATTCTGACAGTGACTGGCGAACGGGGGCGCTCATCGTGGTGCCGCGTCCCGATCGACCTTGGCCAACCCACACCGTGCGGGCCGGGGAGACCCTTTGGCGCATCGGTAAGGCTTACGGAGTCAGTGTCGAACAGTTGCGTCAGGCGAATTCTTTGCAGAGTGACCAGCTTTTCAGCGGTCGCGTGTTGTCTCTTCCGAGAGCGGTGAAACCTACCTGGACCTTCGTGGAGGCCATCCCAGTCTCGACGGCCGCGGTTGCCGCGCCCACCAGCGAACCCACGAGCAACTTCGCCGGTGCGGCGCCCCGCACAACTGCTCCACTGCCGCCTGCAAAACTTCAGGGACGTTGGGTGGAGGTGAGACTCCCGGACAATCGCAGAGCTTGGGCGCCTGTAAGTTCTCTGGTCGTGGGATCTTGGCAGCCGCAGTCTCCAGATGTTGTCTTACAGGTCGCTCAGGAGTTCGTCGGTGTCCCTTATCGTTGGGGTGGCGTGGACCCCAATGGATGGGACTGCTCAGGGTTCGTGCAAGAAGTGTATCGTCTGGGGGGGCATCAGGTTCCTAGGATGGCCGATGCGCAGTACGCAGCCTGCGCCAAGGTGGAGGCGGAAATGATGCTGCCTGGAGACCTCGTCTTCTTTAATACCGATGGGTCTGGTGTGAGTCACGTGGGGATCTTTACCGGCGAGGGACGGTTTCTGCACGCTTCATCGTCTCGGGGCGTTGTAGAGGACAGCCTTCAAGAGGGTTACTTTTCCACCCGTCTGGTCGGGGCGGGCCGAATACCAGCGTGGCAAGTGCCGTCGGTCTCGGAAGCCCAACTGTCGAATTCGACGGAGTAGGAACCTTGCGCCCGGCTAAGAATTCGGTTCTTATGACTCGCTACAGTTTTATGGTGACCGATGGTCCAGATCTGGGACGGTCTTTTGACCTGGAAGTTGGACTGACTATCCTTGGGCGGATCGAGGTATCGTTACCGGAGGATCCTCCCCACAGCCGACGCTGGACCCTCATCGACAAAACGGTCAGTCGCACCCACGCCCAGTTGGAGTACAACAATCCGGGTGCGCCTATCCTCACTCATCTTTCAGAGACCAACGATACCTTCGTGGACGGTCGCAGAGTCAAGCACGAGATTCTGCAACCAGGCCAAACGGTGCGTCTGGGTCAAACTACCTTGGAGATGCAGATGGAATCCGGATGGGTTCGCAATCCTTAGCCAAGCACGCCTTTTTACTAAAGGGTGATTCTAGGATTTCTTTGAAAAGATAGAACGTGAACAATAACGAGAAAGCAGCCCGGCTCCTGGTTGTCGATGATGAGAAGTCCATCCTCGACTATGTTGGGCTGGGACTTAAGTATGAGGGGTATTCTTTCGTCACCGCCGCTTCTTGTGCTGAAGCCCAAGCGAAGCTGCGCGAGAACGACATCGATCTGGTCGTCCTCGACCGAATGCTTCCAGATGGAGACGGCCTCACGTTGTGCCGAACCATTAAGGAGACCCTTCGAATTCCAGTTCTCCTTCTCTCCGCTATGGGGGAAGTTGAGGACCGCGTAGAGGGACTGAACGCCGGGGCTGATGATTACCTGCCAAAACCCTTTCAGTTCGTGGAGCTAGTGGCCAGAATTCGAGCGCTTCTGCGCCGACCCAAAGACTCGTCCGACAACTCTTTCTCGTCGAACGATATAGTGAGGGGCCAACTCACAATTTCGCGAGAGCGGCGGCGCGTGTTTTTGGCTGGTGAGGAACTCGAACTCACACCGAAGGAGTTTGAGCTTCTCGAGTTTCTCGCGTCCCGAACGGGACGGGTTTTCTCCAAGGAAGAGTTGGTTGATCACCTCTGGGGGACAGACTTCGACGGTTTCACGAACACCGTTGAAGTTCATGTCAGCGCGCTTCGTCAGAAGCTTGGCGACCAGAATCGGACGATGATTCGAACGGTCCGAGGCGTGGGATACGCGTGGGAGGGATAAGACTTCACCGTCTTCTGACCGCCGGAATCATCGCCATACTTTTTCTGTCTTTTCTTTTTTCCGCGATGGGTGTTTCGACGATGGTTCGGCGCTACTTCTGGCGCACGGGAGTGGAGGAGCTTCAGACTTTCGCCCGGCCCGTGGAGCGTTTTCTTTCTAATATGGGCGCGGAAGAACTGCCTGGGGAGGGGTTGGAATCGCGTAGACAGCAAAGGCGCGAGCGTGTCGGAAGAGGCGCGGGGCGGCTTGGGCTTCGTAGATTCAACCGGGGGCGCGACGAACTCTTTCTTCTCCAGTCCGGAAAAATTCTGAAGCAGTCCGAGGAGAGTGAGACGTCCTGGGGCACCACATTGGCAGGACTTGAGCCCGGCATCCATCTCCTAGAGCTAAACGGAGAATCCTTTCAAGTTCTTTCGCGAAACGTTTCAAACCCTGAATATGACCAATTCGTGATCACCCGACCTTGGACACCTTTCCTGAGGACGGTCCGTGCGCTGGTCGGTTATCAAGTTCTCACAATGACCCTCGTACTCGGGCTGGCCATCCTTGCCGTGAGGACGCTGGTCCGGAGGATAGTGGGGCCCTTGGAAGAGTTGCGGGACTGGTCCGAGCGAATCGGAGAGTCGACAATCGAGACACTTACAAAGTCCAACATCCAAGAAGTGGCCGCTTTGCAGAACTCTTTTTCCCAAATGGGTCATCGCGTGGACGAGGCTTTGGTGGCCCACCGTCGTTTCGTGGCCGACGCCTCTCACGAGCTAAAGACCCCTTTGACAGCCATTTCCGGCATGCTAGAGCTGTTAGACTCCAGGCCGGAGATGAGTCTCGAGGATCGTAAACGGGCCGTGGGAGTCGCTAAGACCGAGGCCGGTCGCATGGAGACGCTTGTTTCCGATCTGTTGGTGCTTTCCAGGGCACAAGCCGGACGGTCAGGGGAGCGCCAGACCAGCCTCCTGGCGCCCATGGTCGAAGAACAGTTGGCGACTTTACGACTGCTGTTTACTAACCAGGAGTTTCAGTCTGAACTGGACCCGGAAACGGCTTGGTCCGTGAATCCTCAAGCGTTCGCCCGGATCGTCCGGAATTTGGTGGAGAACGCGGCCCGGCACGCCGGAGGAGCGCCCATCAAGCTGCGACTTGAAGGGGGCTCTGAAAGGGTGCGTCTTGAGGTCATTGACCACGGACCGGGTATCGCAGCCGACAAGTTGCCCCAGCTTTATCAAAGGTTCTATAGAACCGACGAGGGGCGCTCCCGCGACCTGGGTGGGTTTGGCTTAGGCTTGGCCATTGTCAAAGCTTTGGCAGAAGAGGCCGATGGAGAACTCACCTGTCAGAGTGTCGTAGGGAAGGGAACGACCTTCACTGTCGACTTTAGGAAATCTTCAGGTGTCCTAAAGTACGACTTCAAGGAGTCGGTTTAGAATGGCGATAGTACGAACGACGAAAGGGACGACAATGAAACTTCAACGCAATCGGATACTCAGCACTCTGGCAGGATTTGGACTCTTGGCAACAGTTTTCTTCGCGGCTCCTGTGGTGGCGGCACCTGGTGGAGGTGGACACGGTGGTCGCGGAGATGGTAACCACCAGCAGCGGTTTGAGAAGATGAAGACGGAGCTTGGTCTCTCCGCGGATCAAGCCAGTCGCATTCAAGCCATTATGGAAGCCAACAAGGGCGATGTGCAGCAGCTGAGAGACCAGATGAAGAATACTTTCACGCCTGAACAGCAGGCTCAGATGAAAACTCTGCGCGAAAGCCGCAAGAACGGCGGGGAGAAAGCTAGCAGAGAAGAGAGAAAGACTCAGTGGGAACAGTTGGGCCTCTCTGATGGTCAAAAGCAGCAGATGAAGAACTATCGAGAGCAAATGAAAACCAAGCGGGAGAGTATCAAAGCTCAGATTAGCCAGGTTCTCACTCCGGAGCAGCAGCAGAAGTTGGAAGCGATGAAGAGTGAGCGCGCCGGAAAACGTGGGCAGCGCGGTGGTCGTGGCGGAGGAGAAAAGGGTTAACCTCTGTCGCGAAAAGTGCTACCAAACCCAGCTATAAGACAGAAGGGTGGCCTCCAGCTTTGGGGGTCGCCCTTTTGTCGATCACTTTTCGCTACCTTTTGCTCTTTTTCGCTTCTTCGCGCCGCTCTTTAAAATCGCCGAAGCCAGATCAAATCCGCTCCAGTAAGCGCCGTCCACATTGGCGTCACTGCACCAATCTCCGGCGACACCGATCTTCTTCTGGTCGTCGTAGCAGTAGGGGAGTGTGAGGGGGGCTTGCGGTAGGGCGTAACGCCAACGATGAGAGCGGCAGTAACTCACCGGCGGTAGCTCGATGTGTACGATTTCAGCGAAGGCCGACAACATGACCGAGGCGGTCTTTTCAGGCGTCAGCTCCAGATTGGCCCGGCTCCACTCGTCACTGGCGTGCAATACCCAGGTCTCGTGCTCAGCCCGCTCGGGTTTGGATGCGTCGCGACAGACCCAGGCCAGTACGCTTTCGCTGAGGAAAGCGGCTTCGAAATCTACCATGACCTCTTCTTCGAAAAGAACCATGGTCGCTTGGCAAGGCCGGCTTTGTACTTGACTTGCCAGGTTCTGGAGTTCGGGGAACGGCTCAAGTAGTGAGACGCTCTGTTCCGCCGGGCAAGTGCAAAGGACGATGTCGAAAGGCCCGTAGACTTGTTCGTTCTCATCGCGCAGATAGCGTCCGTCCTCTCGGGTTTCGATGGCGACGATAGTGGTCTTGCAGTGGCACGTCAGACCCTTCGCTAAGTGTTCGGCCAAACTGTTCTGACTAGGGACCGCTACATGCCAGGAGCTGGTGTCGACCTTCTTTCGCTCGGGCAGTTCAAGAGCCACCGCGTTCCAGGGGCGTATCCATCCGGCCTTACGCCATTTTGAAAACAGCACAGCGGAGCGACGAGAGTGGGGGGTCAGGTATTGTGCTCCGTGGTCGAACTGTCGGTCGCGCTGCTTCTGGGTAGCCAGTCGCCCTCCGGGACTCCTGCCCTTGTCGAATAGGGTCACCGAAGCGCCGGCGTCCGTCAGTTTGCGGGCGGCACTCAGGCCGGCTACGCCGGCCCCAACAATGGCGAACGTCGAAGTCACTTTTCGGAGAGCCACCCGCAGGCATCCCCAGCGGCATAGGTGACGATGATGTCTGCCCCAGCTCTCTTTATCGAGGTAAGAATCTCGAGCGTCACCGCTTTCTCGTCGATCCATCCGCGTTCAGCGGCCGCCTTGACCATAGAGTACTCCCCCGATACGTGATAGGCGGCCAAAGGGTAGTCGCACTCACGGCGAAGATCGGCTAGGACATCGAGATAGGCTAAGGCGGGCTTGACCATCAAGATGTCCGCGCCTTCCTGAATGTCCTGGCGCACTTCGCGAAGAGCTTCTCGTCGATTGCCTGGGTCCATTTGATAAGACTTGCGGTCGCCTTCCTCTGGCGTGGATTGTGCGGCATCTCGAAAGGGACCGTAGAAAGCGGAAGCATATTTCACCGCATAGCTCATGATGGCCGTGTTTTGATACCCTGCGCGGTCCAAGGTCTCGCGGATAGCCCAGACACGACCGTCCATCATGTCAGACGGAGCGACGATGTCAGCACCGGCTATGGCGTGGGACAGAGCGACCAACGCTAGTCGATTGAGGGTGGGGTCGTTTTGCACCTCTCCGGCGACTAACTCGCCACAGTGTCCGTGGGAAGTGTATTGACAGAGGCAGACATCAGTCGAAACCATCAACCCGGGAAACTCAGCCTTCAGTAGAGTGCAGCCGCTCTGCACCGGTCCCTGTGGATCCCAAGCGGAGGTTCCATCGTCGTCTTTTGTCTCAGGGAGCCCGAACAGTATGACCCCCCGCAGGCCCAGAGCAATCAGGGGCGCCAGATAGGGCACCACCCGGTCCACAGAGAGATGGAAAACGCCGGGTAGTGAGGGAATGGGGCGAGAGATATCAGTCCCGGGAACGATAAACAGCGGAAGAACGAGGTCACTCTTCATGAGGTTTGTTTCTCGAACTAAGTCTCTTAAGGTTTGGCTCGTCCGCAATCTGCGGGGGCGATAATGGGGGAAGAACATAGAGGCAGTTTTCCGGGCGACTGCAATCAGACCTTCAGTGATGACGATCGATCTCACGGGTCTATGAACTTGTTTGAGTGCGACGAACCCCGTCAAATAAGGGCTATCCGTTTGCTTGGTAGATTGGTAACAAAAATATCGAGAAATGGGGTTGACACTTCGGGGGAGGGTCGCTAGTATCCAACCTACGCCCCGGGGCACTGGCCCCTACGGCAACGGTCTTTGACAACTGGATAATGATGACGATTATAAACTCTTCGGAGTTTGTATGAACATGCCAATTTAATGCGGAGCAACTGACGATGCGTTGAT
>JBBKWP010000469.1:0-7169 GCA_037968995.1 Candidatus Xenobia bacterium | reverse complement strand
CTCGGGCGTTCGCCCTAAGCCTCGTAGGGCCGTGGCCTTGGTGTGATGGTAGTTTTTGAGAGCTTCGGGATCGTTTTTGCAGCCGTCGATGGCCATTTGAGCGTCCATCAGAGCGCCCTTATAATCATCTCTCAAACACCGTAGCCAAGCCCGATTATTCCAAACGGGATGCCAACTCGCGTGGGTCAGAGCCTCGCTGTAAAGTCGCTCCGCCTCTTCATTTTGCCCCGCGTGCCGTGCCTGATCGCCTCGTTGGGCGACCTCCCGAAATCGGTTCCAGGCGTCCTGACCGACGGTGCCCTTTTCAGCGACTTCCACGGCCGCCGTGGGGCTGGGAACAGCGGGCAGATCCTTGTTGGAAGTCGGAGTGTTTTGAAACTGCACGTACACCGCTACGCCGATCAGTACGAGGAACAGTGTTCGTATGCCGCTTCCGCTACTTTGTCGCATACCTCGTTGTTCGGTGGAGGCTGCAAGCCTCCCCTCGGCGAGCATTGCGGTCCCGTCCAACAATAGCGAAAGGGAAGGGTAAAATCTTTAAAGGAAGGTGTGCCTTGAAACTGCTGATATCACCGAGCCCATTCCGGAGCCTGTTCGCTGGGACTCAAACGGCCTACCGACGAAAAGAATCGGAATCTGTCGGGTGAGTAGTTGAGGTCGTCGGTCCAAAAGAGCCAGTGAGAGTGGTCGGCCGTGCATCGGACCTCATAGTCATCACCGGCCTCGCTAGATTGAAAGACGTAACTGGTGGCCTCTTCTTTGCTACGGGAGCAACGCGGGAGTTCCTGAAAATACTTTGGGACAAGCTCCTGCAACTGGGCTGGGTATGTTCCGTCGTGCTCACCTTGATAATCGTCTATGGCGCTACTGAACGTTCTCAGATTCGAACAACACCCCATAGCTGGGCCCCTCATCGCTGAGTTCGCCATGTTTCTCCCAAAAACTGCACACAAGAATCCCGCGAAAGCAAGAAATCCGGCTGTCCAAATAAGAAAGCTCTTCAAATTCGCTCCCTCCCCTTTGCGATGCTAAAATCTTGTCGTGTCAGATAGGTCTGTCCAAATCTTCCACACCGGCTCCTGGGGCGAGTCTACCTTGGCTTTTCCTTCATCGGTGGCATCACGGCTCTGCCCTTAAGCTTGAGAGCCGAAGGGGGACTTCCCGCGACTTTGGGATTTCTAACGTTGTCAGGTTTGTGGTTGGTCGCCGCTTGGGGGGCGCTGCGGAATGCCCGACAAGGCCATCTCGTTCGGCATGTCCAGTGGGTGAAGGTCCATTACCTCTTGGCTATGGCGGCAATTTTTCAACGGTGGGGATTGGCCGGCGCCGCCTACCTCAACCTGGCACCCGATGAAGTCGCCGGTCCGCTCGTCTGGTTGGCTTGGCAGCCCGGTTTTTGGCTGGGTTGTCACTGGAAGCTATGGCGTTGCCATGGACAGCGGCGGCAACCCGTGACCCCCACTCCGGCTGTGGGTTTACCCACGCTCTGACAGCGGGTCCCTAGACCTGGCTGCGCGCCCCAGGGAGGAAACACCGGAAGCCCTCAGGTAGGTTCTGCAGGCGAAGAGACTCGGGTCTGAGAAGACCACCACTACCACCATGCCGCCATCTTCACCGGAACACCTCGATTCTTTAAGCCCTATGTCAGCGCACACGCCGCAAACCTTGTCTCCCGGAATCGAGACTCTTCTCCAAGAACTGAGCTCAGAAGGCGACCGGGACTCCGCGGGCGTTTTCACCATCGATGAAAAGGTGGCCAAGCGTAAGCTCGCGGCCTTCCAACTTCCCACGGCGGAGAGCTGGATTTTAGTCCTGGTTCAAGCTGCCCACCGCGGCCGTGCGACCGACATCAAAGTGACGCAGTCGGCCCGTGAGTCGGTCATCCAGATTTCTGGGGCCGCGCCTTGGACGTGGCCACAACTTCAAGCGGTTTTGGACGGCGAAGCCACCACGGACGGGGCTCTTTTGGCCTACGCCGTTGTGGTAAGAGCTTTGAGCGTCAACGAAGAGTTGACGAGTTTTCGAGTGAAGGCCCCGGACGGTACCAGCGCTCTCTGGCGCGACGGGCAGTTGAAGTTGGACCGCAACCGGATCGAAGATGTCTTGCTCGAAGAGAAGACGGTTTTCGAGGTCAGCCATCTGGGATCGTTTCCCGAAAGCCGTTCCACATTCTTTGAAGTTCGCCGCTCCGCCCGCGCGGAACTCGCCGCCTTGCGACAGGCTTTGATGACGTCCTGTTTTGCCTCAGCCGTCCCGCTGAACGTGGACGGTCTCGAGATTCCCGGGATCCATTTGGGCGACCCCCCTCCGCCCTACCACACCCGAGTTCCTCTAGCTCTCCTTCCGGTGGGAGATTATCGCATCCCGTCGACTCCTTTTTCGGCAGCCCTGACGTCCACCAAGGCGGTTCTACTCGACCAAGCCGCCATCTCCGATACCTCCAAATCCCTCGATCCGAAGAACAGTGTATCGGCCTTGGCCTGCCTGTCGGTAGTTCAGAAGAGCGAAAAGAGTTCTTTTCGAACTGCCACGCCGGAACTCGCGCCGGGGGCCACAGTGTCGCGCTTGCTCTGGGTTCAAGACGGGGTCGTCGTTGGATCTCACAGTTTGAGAATTCCCGGAAACCTAGAACTCACTCTGCTGCTCTCGGCTGCCGGTTTGAAAACGGACCTCACCGGGCTCGATTTGATCAAGAACCAAGAACTGCTGGCCAGAAGGCAGATCGTGGTGAAACAAGTCGGTGAAACTCTGAGAGAATTGGCAGAACAGAGCCAAGAGCACGACGGGAAGTTCTTCGGTTGCCCACCGGTGCAGGCGGTTGGGGACTTCCCCTCACTTCAGTCTATTTTCGGTAGATTCGTTCGTGGAAATCTAGACCCTCCGTTCCCCGTCTATGAAGCGGAGGCTTTGCAGCGCGATCTCAGGCTGCTGCCGGACCGACTTCTCGAGGCCTTTGAATAGAACCACGAGCAGCAACCCGCTAGGAAGCATCGCTTGAAGCGGCCCACCTGAAAAGTTTACAATTTATTCAAAAGATCATCATTGCATCGTGGGTTGGCTGCCCGGAGTTTTGGCATCATCAAGATCAACCAAACAAGGGAAGCGAGTCAAGAACATGAGCATCGGACAATCAGGATACACCCCCAACCTTTTCACCGGTTCCACGCCTTTCTCGGGTGAAACCCTCGACCTCGGTTGGTCCGGCGACGGATCTGACCTTGGAATGGTTGAACAGAGTATCGCCATGGACGAGGTCGAAGTCTCGGACCCCATCGATAGTGTTGAAATTCAGTCCGAAGTGATGAACGGTTGGACCTCGCGGGAAGACGTCTTCATCCCCTCTCTAGAGCTTCAGGAAGAGGCCTTGGGTGCGTCTTATGATGGCTGGCTCATGGCTGTTTGATCAGGCACTCTGACCGTGCTATCAGGTTTCTTGAACCTTGTTGAAGTGCTGCTTCCAATACTCGATCCGAACGATCGGCCCTGGGCCCCAAATAGAGTACTGAAAAGAGCTGGTATCCGATTCTTGGGCGAAGTTTTCTAGTAAATCCCTGTCTGGTGAAGAATGCTCAAAGAGAAAGTGCAAGTGTTCTTGTCCAAAAAAGCTGAACAGGGGGTCGGGATCCCCGCTGTTCTCTTTCAGAGAGAAGCTTCCCATTTTGGCCAGACCGTCCACGACCGAAATCTGGGTCTCTTCCCACTTTGGGAAAAGCGAACCGGACATTACCGCGCCGCTCAGGATCTCGCTGTTGCTAGTAAAAATGACTAAAACATCTTCGCCAAAAGCAAAAAACTCTCCGCGATAGTGGAACGACGGCAACCCCCGAGGCTGGCCGCTCAGATCGATTCGCAGAAATCTTTCGCCAACGAGGTCCTTGAGAAATTGAGCGGGACCTTCGAATTTCACCATTCGGCTCCCTTGGCTGAGGATCGGGCTCCGGATCCAACGCACTTTACTGTCCCAATAGCACACCGTTTCCGCTCCGTAATGCGCATAACGACCCCACTCGCGAGACGGCTTGCCGAGCAGTTTTTCCGCCTCTTCGCGAGGGGTGTCCGGGGTGATGCCGTAGACGTTGAAGCCCTCTTCCCGGTCGAAAGTGAATTCGTTGAACATGGTAGCAGCCGAACCGTCTGGTCGCTGCCCCAAAATTATAGGAGACCCATCCTTCGATAGCCCGCTGACCGTCTTTCCATCGTTGCCTTCTCCTCTCGACAACTCAAACCCAACGAGCGCTCCGTCTTTTTCTTTGACTTTTAGCACCGCTTCCGGTGTGTTGTAGACGTGCTGCCAAAAGAGTTCATACCCCGAGGGCTCTTTGGAGAGGTAAACTTGAGTCGACAACATAGGGGCGAAGCTGTCCAACCAGGTTTTCCCAGGCCCGTTGGCCTCCGGCGCGTTGGGGGCACTCAGAACGGGACCTCGAAGACGCTCGACGCGTCCATTTTTGTCCAGCTGGACTTCCACCTCGCCGATCTGAGACCAAGCGGAATCTTGGGTTGGTAACGGCGCCAGTTTGGGCTTCATGTTCAAGACGATCCCTCCGATGCTCGCCCCGGCGAGATCCAGCGGTTTCCCCTGTCTGTGCCTCCCCGCGACCTCGAAAGCGATTGTGTAAGGCGCGGACTTGACCGTCTGCTCGGGAGCCACAGAAATACAGTGCCAGCTCTTCTTGTCGGCGGTAAAAACAGCGGGTCTGTCCGGCAAAGGCGTCCATTCTATTCTTTTGCCCTTGAGAAGGCGCTCGCTGTCGTTCTCAGCGACAAAGCGGACCACTGCCGGGACCTCTCCTTCATCAAGCGTGACGGTCAGTTTCTCGCCTTCATCGAGCGGAACCAAGAAATAGACGGCCTTGTTCTGCTGCAGTTCACCGGGAACACCAAAATAGATATCATGAAAATCGAAGGCAATAGGCTGATTCAAAAAGAACTGGAGCGACGGGTTCACCGTGAGGACTCTCTGCTCTTCGACAAATTTCTCGAATCCCACCGGCGGCCATCTTTTGTCTTCGGCATTGCTGATACCGCTGAAAAGAAACCATCCCAGCAGAACAAAGAAGACCCCGTAGGCCGCCAGTCTCTTTTTAGCGTTTGACGTCGTTTGATGGTACACCGCCATCGCCTCGGCGAAGCTCTCCCGACTCTGTTTTGTGCCGGCCTTCAAGCGGGCGCACCAATCTGGGTCTAGAGCTACCAGGTTTTGAGAACCACAATAAAAACAAGGAGCGCAGATGTGCCCTGGCTTCAGCTCCAAGGGTCCCCCACAGCTTCGGCAGGTGGAAAGGCCGCCTTCGTGCACAGGAGGCGACGCGACTAACTTACCTTGCAACGTGGCCAAGGTGAAAACTTTTCTACGGAGGTACCAAATGCCTAGGCCGATGAAAACGGTAGCGGCAAAGTAAGGCAACAGAACAATCAGCACCGACAAACCCGCGAGAACACCCGTTGTTCCGCCATCGGGATTGGCTTGCTGCGAAGCGCCGGAAGAGAATGCCCCCATCGACCAAATTTCAAGTCGTATAAGAAGCCCACCGAGCAGCATCGTTATGTAGAAGAAAAGACAGCCCCCGCAACCGCAACCCCCCTTAATTTTCGCCAGCCAGATTTCCCAGCGCTTCGGCGTCCTACCGAGCTCTTTATGAAGGTTGATGAGTTGCTCTTCAGCTCGCAGCTTGTCTTTTTTTTGTCCACGCCAATCGACGTAGTCCTGCGGGATGGGGATGTCATGCTGACAAAAGGGACAGGGGCAGGAGTGGCCCTCTCCGAGCGGCACCATGCCGCCGCAACTCGGGCACTGGAGAGGTTTAAGGTCCATAGATCATGTCTTAAGAGCGAGCTACCCAAACCCTGCATTGGTGACCTTTTAGGGTCATTTGACCCAGTAGGAAGGATTTCATCATTGAAGATTCTTGTTCAGAAATGATGTCCTGGTCGACCGTGTCAGTGGCGCCCACCTAGGTTTGGGGCTGTGCATTCCGAGGGTGGCACGTTCAGCTTCTAGGAGATGACCTGTGCGGGCCGAATTTGATCGACCCCACCGAAAATTCACGGTGGACGAATATTTCTCCCTAGAAGAGCAAGCGTCTGAGCGGAGCGAGTTTCTTCAAGGTGAACTCTTCGCGATGACAGGCGGGACCCTAGACCACAACCGCATCCTTAACAACCTGGCAAGAACGCTCGCCGGCGCACTGTCTGGCGGAGAGTGCGAAGTTTTCACTTCCGACGTCCGACTCCACGTCGCGGCCCACAACCTTTTCACGTACCCCGACCTCATGGTGGTGTGCGGCGAGCCACAATTCTACCCAAAAAGGTCCGACACGATCACGGCTGCCCGAGTGGTGATCGAGATCCTCTCGCCCAGCACCGAAGCCTACGACAAAGGTCCAAAAAGTGATTTCTACAGAAGCCTACCGTCCCTGGAGCAGCTTTTGCTCGTGGAACAGTCCGCCCCCGGAGTGTACAGCAGCGTGCGCCACAGCGCCGACTCTTGGCTGACGTCACATCTGCCCTTGAGAGAAGGAACCGTCGAGTTGCCGTCACTCAAGCTCACCCTGTCGGTCTCGGAGATCTACGAGAACGTATTCGTTCCGCTCGGCTAACTCGCGCGGTCTTCAAGTTTACGAATGCGACGCTCGTCTGGTTGGCTCGGCAGCTTTGGCGCTGTGACGGACAGACTTCTCGAGGCCCTACAATAGAACACGAGCAGCAACTATTTCGGATGCCGTAGATACAGGGTCGTTGAGGCTCTGTGAGCGAAGTAGCGGTCATGGAAGAAGTTGCAAACGGAGATGACTCGACTCCCTCTCAAGAGGATCGTTCCCAGTTTTTAGAAGACATCGCGGAGATCCGAAAGACCAACGACGTAGAGGCTCTTATGGACGAGCTTAGTATGGCCAGCTCTTACTGTCCAGATCCAAGAGAGGTCTTGTCACACTCGGAAGAGTTAGAGCGCTTGGCCAGGACTCACAAAGATCGCGATAATCTTCTCTGCGCCCTCGGCGAGATCGCAGAGGCGCAATTTCGCATAGCGAAATCGGAAGGCGACTGGCGGGCCGCGAAGCAGAGTGCCGAGAGTTACCTCTCAGAAGCTAAGAAAGATCCGCCTGAATTGGAAGAACAAGGCTTAGCCCTGTTAAAACTTTTCGATGTCGAAGTGCAAAGGGGAGAGC
>JBBKWP010000468.1:0-7479 GCA_037968995.1 Candidatus Xenobia bacterium | reverse complement strand
ACCTAGGAATGGGACCCGAGCCATATCCCCCAGCGTTTCGACTATCATAGGAAAATTCTATCACGCCGATTTGAGCGAGGAGGCGAGTCCGGCTGCGGCACGAGTCCCCAGCCTGGGTTGGTGATCTCCACGATGACGTCACGATCGAAATGGACCGGAAGCCGGTCCACTCTGGTATACACCCCTCTGAGCCGAACGAAGGTCGCGTGGCGAACTTAGCGCCTGCTAAAGTTTGACGATGACCAACACAACGAATACACAAAATCTTTCGACTACTGAGCGCGCTCTGTCGGCCGGACTCGGCGGTCTGGCACTGATGAGATATAGCAGGAAGTCGGCCCTCGGCACGGTGCTGGCCGCGGGCCTCTTGCAGCGGGCGGCGACGGGACATTGCGCCGTCTACCAAGCCTTGGGAGTCAACACCCAACCTGCCTCCACCCCGACCCTGGAGCCCGCATCCGTGAAACTGACGAAATCCGTAACAATCCAAGCCGAGCCCACAGAGATCTACCCCTTCTTCACTTCCAACCTAGAGCGACTCGTCGAACTCTCCCCGGAGGTCTTGGCGCTGGAACGAGTGAGCGACACGGAGTCGCGATGGACTGTCAGTACCCCGATCGGTGATACGACCTTCCTTTCCCGCGTGATCTCGGAAGAGAAGCCACATCACGTCAGTTGGATGTGCGAAGAAGGCCACATCCCCCATAGCGGAGAGGTGCTGATCTCGCCGGGCTCACGGGGCACCTTGGTGTGCGTCACGCTTGAATATCGACCTCCTGGAGGCAAACTGGCCGCCACCCTCGCCCGCGTCACCGGCAAGGAGCCCCACGAAGCGTTGGAGCGGACTCTTTACAACCTACGCGCCCTAGTGGAAACAGGCGAGATACCCACGGCCTCACCTCAACCCGTGGGTGCCGGAAAGGACACAAACTCATGAAAGCCCTCGTCTATCACGGAGAAAAGGATGTAAGAGTTGAGCAGGTCGACGATCCGAAAATTCTCAATCCTCGAGACGCCATCATCAAAATCACGCGCACAGCTATCTGTGGGTCTGACGTTCATCTCTACAATAAGATGATCCCTCTGGTTCAGTCCGGTGACATCTTGGGACACGAATTTATGGGAACTGTGGTGGAGACGGGCTCCGGAATCAAGGGTCTCAAGAAAGACGACCGGGTTGTGGTCCCATTCACAATCGCTTGCGGCAGTTGCTTCTTCTGCGAGAAGAAGATGACGTCGCTCTGCGACAACTCCAACCCCACCGCGACGACCGCCGCTCGGATGTTCGGCACTTCCGGTTCGGGGCTTTTCGGCTACTCCCACATTTTGGGCGGCTATGCCGGAGGACAGGCGGAGTACGTTCGTGTGCCCTTCGCCGATGTGGGACCTTTCAAAGTTCCCGACGGAGTCAGCGACGAGGAAGCTCTGTTTTTGAGTGACATCTTTCCCACAGGGTATCAAGCCGCTGAGAACTGCTCTATAGAAGAGGGCGATACCATCGCAGTCTGGGGTGCCGGACCAGTGGGCCTCTTCGCCATCAAGAGCGCTTTTATGCTGGGAGCCGAACGCGTCATCTCCGTCGACCAGGTCCCTGAACGGTTGGAACTGGCACGAAGCCTAGGAGCGGAAACTCTCGATTTCTCGTCCGAAAATCCTTTAGTGGAGTTGATGGACCGAACCGGCGGTCGCGGTCCCGATGCGTGCATCGACGCCGTCGGGCTAGAGGCCCACGGCACCGGACCGGGGGCGGTTTACGACAAAGTGAAAGAAACGCTCGGCCTGGTCACGGACCGCGTCAACGTCCTTCGACAAGCAATCCAAACCTGTCGAAAAGGCGGCACCGTCTCGATCCCCGGCGTCTACGGAGGATTCTTGGACAAGCTCAACATCGGAGCAGCCTTCGGCAAGGGTCTGACTCTCAAAATGGGTCAGACACACGTTCATAAATACCTACCGCTGTTAATGGAGAAAATTCAGAACAAGGAGATCGACCCGACCTTCCTTATCACGCATCGGGGCGGCTTGGGATCTGCGCCAGGGGCCTACGCTCAATTCGCGGCCCGCGAAGGAGGCTGCATCAAAGTGGTGCTCGACCCTACTTCTAACGATGACTCTCTGCGCTCTAACACCCCGGAAAAGGAACTCGCCCGTGTCTGAACTCAGTCCCCTAGACAACCCGCTTGCCGCCGATCGACTTCGCGCCATCGCTCGACGAGCCCAAAAAGAAGCTCGCGACCAACAGATCATCGCCGGCTCGTTACTGCTGGGTTTAGGCCTAGGACTCTTGTTGCGAAAGCGTCAAGACCAGCGAGAATTCTTGGGGCAAACGGTGCTGCTAACAGGTGGCACCCGGGGTCTAGGCTTGCAACTCGTCCGGGAGTTTTCTCGACGTGGTGCTCAGGTTCTCTTCTGCGCACGGACCGCCGATGAGGTGACTCGAGCGGAACGGAACTTGAGGCGAGAAGGATTCACGGCCAAGGGCTTTGTGGCCGACATCTCTCACCCCGACGGACCTATGAATCTGATGGCACAAATCGAGCGCGAAGCGGACCGCATCGATATCCTCGTCAACAATGCCGGACAGATACAAGTCGAGCCGTTCGTCGACACTCAGGAACAAGTTTTTCATCGCTGCCTCGACTTGTTCCTATACGGCCCTTTACGGTTGAGCCGTGAAGTATTGCCCTCCATGATGGCCGCGAACCGTGGAACCATCGTGAACATCACCTCTGTTGGCGGTCGATTGCCGGCGCCCCACTTGGTGCCCTACAACTGCGGGAAAGCCGCAATGATCGCTCTCTCCGAAGGCATGGGCGTCGAACTCGATCGCTATGGCGTCCACGTGATGACTGTTATCCCAGGGCTGATGCGCACCGGCAGCCACCGCAACGCCATGTTCGGTGGTCGCCGCAAGGACGAGTACGCCTGGTTCAGCCGGGCCGCGCTTCATCCCATGCTGGCGATCAACGTATCCGGCGCAGCAAAGAGCATCGCAGATGGCGTGCTGGCCAAACGGCGTACGCTTAACATCGGCTGGGAAGCGAAGTGGGGACCGTTCCTCCACGCCTTCTTCCCGGAAACTAGCCACAAATTGACCAGCTTCGTTGAGAAGCGGCTTCCCGATGCGGGCTCCACCGACCCTTTGGAAATGGGAGAGATCGTGGCCCCTCAGGCCCCCCCACTGGGAGCGCTCCTCGACCGTCTTGAGCGCCAAGCTTTGGCGCAGCACCAGTCGGCGCGCTTTTCTGTTGTATCAACCAGCGACGGCCAGTATCCGGAGGCGTGAAGCCGACGGTGACTCTCAACCATGACCTAAGAAAGGGCAAATCATGACGAAAAACAGTTTAGCAGGTTCTCTACTCAGCAGTTCGGGAACCGCTCCGGAAAAGGCCTTGAGTGCCGTCGACGGAAAGATCCGCCGACCGCAAGAAGTCTGGATATCTGGGAACCCTCGAGACACGGTCGATCCCGAGGGCGTGTGGAAACGACAGATAGACGAGAAACTGGAGGCCTCCGATAGCAACTTGGGGCTGCGCCTCCGCTTCGTTGTGGAGCGCTTGGGTCCGGACCTCGATCTTCTCAGTTATACGGGAGCCGTCATCAATACATTACCCGATGAGGCGGAGCCCCTCTTTCTCCATTCGGAGTTGATGATCGGACCCGAAGAAGGCCTGTATTTAGCTTACGACAACCGCGTTCCCGCGCTGTTGACGCAAGTCTGGATTGCCAAACGCAAATCCTATATGGAGGCGCAACCTTTGCCGGTCGTCATCTGTCCCATCCATTTCAACCTTGCCCTGCACGACGCCGGAATCGGTTACGCTGAGATATGGAACGACGGCACACTCGACTATGCCTTGAAATGCCTAGAAGAGCTTGTAGAGGATCCCTTCACTGTCAAAGACATCCATCAAGTCACAGTGGCGCGTTGTGACACTCACGACCACGGGATCTCCTTAGGCCTAGAACAGGTGCGAGACGAGTTCGGCGCTTTCGGTGGAAACTCGGCGGCCCAACCCGGAAGCCGCGCGTGAGAAGAAAAGCCCCGACAAGTGCTGCTCTTCCTCACGTTCTGAACGAAGTTCCCCAAGCCAAACCGGGCACCTTCGACGTCATCATCGAAACACCTAAGGGCTCTCGCAACAAGTATGACTGGGAACCTGCAAAAAACGCCTTTCGCATGTCCAAGGTGCTGCCTGAGGGTCATGTCTTTCCTTACGATTTCGGCTTCATCCCCGACACCATCGGAGAGGACGGGGATCCCCTGGACGTCCTTGTTTTTACCGACGCTGCTGTCGGATTTCCAGGATGTCTCGTAGAGGTGAGGCTTATCGGAATCATCGAAGCGGAGCAGACCGAGCGTGATGGCGATTCGATGCGTAACGACCGGCTTCTCGCGGTGGCCACCGTTTCTCATACCCACCAGTATATTCAAACAGCCAAAGAATTGCCCCCTCACGTCATCGAAGAGGTCGTGCGATTCTTCACTTCATACAACGAGCAGGCCGGCAAGCGATTTCAAGTTCTGGGTGTGAGCGGACCTCAGGCCGCCAGCGATTCGGTCCGTCTAGGCCGTCAGAAAGCCGTTTAGCCTCTTTTTCCGAGGGGAGATGTTTACACGAACTTTTGAAAGGTCGGGGTGTTGGTTCTCCCTCGGTCGTGCTCATCTCCGGAAAAGGAGTCGACGCCGAGGATGAGGATCCGGGGATGTTACGTTCGCGTAGCCGGTTTTCACCGGGAGGGTCTGGGGAGCCCTGGGCAAAACTCCTTGTTGGCACCAATAGCGGAGCCGACCGCCGACGCCAACGTGACAAAACATCGACTAGGAAGATCGCCCAATGAAACTTTCCACTTTTATCGTTTCGCTTGCCCTCTCGCTATCGGGCTGCGCCCAGAACACCACTCCCTCGCATCCTCAGAGCGGTAAGAGTCCTTCCGAGATATCGAACTACAAGGGAACCGCCAGCATTTCTCAGGGTGTTGGCAAGACCACGATCGAGGACCTATTCACATGCCCTAGAGGTCGAAAGACCAATGTGGGAGAGGTGGTTTCTTCGGACGGCATCAAGTGGGTCGTTCCCGCTGCCACCAATTTTCAAGACACGGCCTTTCCGTTCTCTACCGACTTGCACAACGCTTGTGACGGCAGTTTGTATGCGAGCGCTAAGGAGGCTCTGGCACAACTCGACGATTCTACGATTGTCGGGGTCGACGAAGGTGGTGAGGTGTTCACCGCCTTCATTTTTGCGGATAACTACTTCGAAATGTACGTCAACGGAGTGGCCGTGGGAAAGGATCGCGTGCCGTTCACTGAGTTCAACGCCAGTATTGTCAGGTTTCGAGCCAAGAAACCGTTCACCATAGCCATGAAGCTTGTGGATTGGGAAGAACACCTGGGCGTGGGGTGTGAAGCGAATCGCGGAAAAGCATTCCATGCTGGAGACGGAGGCATGGTCGCAGTGATTAAGGACGAAAGCGATGCGATCGTGGCGAAAACGGACGGAAGTTGGAAAGCGCAGACTTTTTACACCGCTCCCATTAAAGACCTGGGATGTGTGGAAGAGGTCGGCCTTGTGAGGTCTTCTGCAAACTGTGACGACAGTGGCGGCCAAGACGGCAGTGCTTTCTATGCCCTGCATTGGAAAATTCCAGAGAACTGGATGAAAACGGACTTCGACGATAGTCAGTGGCCCAAGGCCTCCACTTTCACCAATCAAACCATTGGGGTTGATAATAAGCCTTCCTACACCAACTTCACCAACATTTTTGACGACAAGACCAACGATGCCGAGTTCATTTGGTCTAGCAACGTGGTTTTGGACAATGAGGTCCTCGTGCGACGGACTGTGAGATAATAAGCCAGTGATGAGACAATGGATCCTAATCTTTGGAGCCTTGGCCGTATTCGGTTGCAACAAGGCTCCTGTTCCTCAGAAGGTGGAGGCAATGACAGATAAGGCAGTACCGGCGAACGACCCGGAATATATGACTTCGGTATTCGGGGCCTTTAGTGATGTGAAGACCCACCACGACCACGATCATTTTTACGTGGAGTCGAACGGATTGCCTCAACATGACATGATGGTTGGCATCACCAGTTGGCAGCAGCAGGTGCCCATCAGTCACGACTATTCCGGAAACAACAGTTGGCCCATACCTTTGCAGCCCGAACTGGCAGCGGAGCCCCTTTCCACCAAAGAGAATTTCATGAGAGGCGCCATTGCCGTGGCGGTTAATGGAATCCCTATTTTTAACCCCATGAACAACCGAGGGGAAGATGCCAAGGCGGCCGGCGAACTCGATCGTTGGGGAGGCCACTGCGGGAGGGCTGATGACTATCACTATCATTTGCCACCAACCCATCTTCAGTCTCAAGTGGGAGAAGGCAAGCCTATCGCGTACGCTCTAGACGGTTTCCCCGTTTTCGGAGAAACAACAGAAGGGCTGGACGAATATCTAGGCCGCTTCAACAAGGACGGCGCTTATCAATATCACGCGGTGAAAGACTATCCTTATCTCATCGCCGCGATGCGAGGCAAGGTCGACATCAACCCCAAAACAAAGGCTCCCGAAAACGAGATAAGCCCCCAGGCTAGAACCAAAGAGGTTCGACCGTTCTTGCGTCCTCTGAGAGGAGCTACGATCACGGCTTTCGAGAATCTCGGGCCCAAGAGCTATTCCTTGACCTACACACTCAACGAAGAAACTCACGTCATCAACTATCGTTGGGACGAGATCGCCTACACTTTCGAGTTCCAAAACTCTGATGGGACGGTCAGAACAGAGACCTATCAGAAAAAGTAGGGAAAGTGTAACAAACGAAGCCATCCTTCAACGCGACTACCGAAGGCAGGCGCCGATGGGACCGTGCCCCTTCGTATTGCGTCATACGCCGTGTTACGCGAGCTTGCTTGGGATCACCGCGTCTGCAATTACATATTTGAGTACCGTAGACATAACACTCCTAAATCAGTGGAAGATGCAGCCCTCAAAGTTGAAAGGGCCGCAGCGCGGGAAAACTTGAGCCCGATGGTCATCGCCCCTTACCTTGACGAGAAGAAGCTTATCGTCATCTCCGATCAAGAACGTTTTTCGTGGGCGGAGCTCTGTCTTTGCACGTTGTTTCCTCGTTCGCAGCGAGTACGAATCCCTGACCGATTTGTGCGAATTCGCACAAGCCCGGCTTCCATCGGCGCTTCAACAGCGCGGGAGACGACTGACGCTATCAACAGCTTCAAAGGTCGTCAAAGTGCTGGAGCAAAAGCTCATTGTAGCTAAACAAGATACCAAGATCAGGGTTCTGGATTCAGAGTTGCTCATGGCAGAGCTTCTCCGAAATCAGAGAAGCTTAACGGGTAGTGGATTCATCGGCAAGACGCCTTTTTCGAAAGATGAAATCTGGGCACGATTATTCTCGGCGACCGCCGTTCGCTCCATCGCTACCGGTACCGCCTCTGCAACCAGATATGGTGTCCTCGG
>JBBKWP010000467.1:0-8043 GCA_037968995.1 Candidatus Xenobia bacterium | reverse complement strand
GATTTAGCGCCGGTCTTGCCGTCCTTGGCCTCGTCGGCTCCGCCTTCTTTCTCTTTTTCCTTCTCGGCCTTCTCAATAAGCTTTTCCTTGACCTCAGAGCGATGCTCTCTGACGTCTTTGGCTTTCTCTCGAGCGGCCTTCTCTTTCTCACGGCGGGCGTCAAGCTTGGGGTTCTCCGCTTTGACAGGAAGCAAAGGCTCAAGGCGCTCCAAAGCCTCTTCGAACAGCTTGACCCGTTCCGCCGGAGCACCATCCTCGGGCGCGGTCTGTTCCTTTTCGAGAAAACGACGGACGCGATTGGCGTGCTTTTTAGCAACCGAACCCTTCAGGTCGGTAACTTTGGGCGGAAAGGTATTACCCAGGGTGTCCCACTCGGTTTTGGAACAGAGTTCTTCGGCTTTTTCTTTGGCGATCGACATAACGTACATCCTTGCAGCGAATTTCGCGCTCTAGTTTTCCGAAAGCCGGGCGGATCCCCCCGTGGTGCGAGAAAACTCGAAGGTTCGACTTGGCAGCAACGGGATCAAGCTTCGTGACAAAAAAAAATAGTCCCGAGCTAGTGAGCCGGGACCGACGAGAAGTGTGCAAAGCTAGTCTCCCTCGTTCTTAATGTCTGTCTAGAGGGGTTTGAGGCTTTTCTCGGTCATCGAGAGGGTTTCTTCGCGGACCAGACTCTTTAGGCGCTAAAGACTCGACCGAGATCTGCGATGGCCCGCTCTTCCTTTTCTCCCCAAGTGGCGGCGTTGAGCCTTAAGCAATGGAGATATCGCTTGCCCGCGGAGAACAGCGGCCCCGGCGCGTATACGACTCCCAAGTCCAAGGCCTCGCCGTAGCGTTCCAAGGTGTTCACTCGCCGATCCATTTCTACCCATAGAACGTAGCCTCCGCGAGGGTCGCTCACTCGCGTCCCCGGCGGGAAGTGCTTCAGGACGGCTTCGCGCATGGCACGGGTCCGTCGGGCATACTCCCGCCGCATGGTGCGCAGGCTTCGCTCATAGGACGAGCCCTGAAGATACCGTGCGACTCCCAGGGCCAATACCGATGGTGAAGCCAGGTTGGTCAAAGTTTTCAATCGCTCCACTTGTGTTTGATACACTCCGGCCACAGCCCAGCCCAGCCGATAGCCGGGTACGATAGTCTTAGAGAAAGATGAGCAGTAGAGAACCTTGCCAGAGCGGGCAAAAGATCGCGCCGCGGGCAGACGTTTGAGACCGTACCCTAGGTCACCGTAGACATCATCCTCTATCAGCGGAATGTCGGCCTGAGTGAGCATCTCGACCAACCGACGCCGATTCTCCGTCGGCATACAACTCCCGGACGGATTGCTGTGACTGGGCGTCACCAAAACCGCCTTCACCGGCATCTGCTCAAGCGCTAACTGCAAAGCGTCGAGACTTAATCCGGTCTGAGGATCGGTCGGGATCTCCAAGACTCTCAATCCCAACATCTCGATAGCTTGGAGATGTCCGTAGAACGTCGGAGACTCCACCGCCACAGCGTCCCCCACTTGGCATACCGCCCGCAGACACAAAGTCAGCGCTTCCTGGCACCCGGTGGTCAGGAGAATCTCGTCGGGAGAGAAGTGGCACCCCGCTAAAGCCGCTCGTTTAGCTATGGCCACGCGCAGATCGCGGCACCCCGGGGGGACATCATACTCTGTCAAGCAGTCGGATTCACGAACCGCTAAGCTCACAAATTTCTGCAGACGCTTGACGGGGATGAGTTCGGACGACGGGTCGCCGCCGCCTAGACGAGCCATATCGGTTCGTTGGTTGTCTTGCATGACTCGAAAGACCAAGTCCCCGACATCTACCGGTACGGCGTCGGTCGGAGGAGGGCAGGCCGTTCGTGGGCACTGCGCATCGGTTTCGTGGATGCTCACGTAGTAGCCGGATTGAGGGCGGGCTTCCAATACCCCCTGATCTTCAAGAAGCCGATAGGCTTCCACCACCGTCGTGGTGCTCACCTCAAATTCTCTACTCAATTCCCGGACCGAGGGTACACGATCCCCGTAGTTGTAGACCCCTTTGTCCACTAGGTCGACCATACGGCCGGCGACCCTCTCATACAGTTTTGTCATTTCAGTACAGTTCTTCCCAAAACCTCGTACACAGAACTGACCACGAGACCTTTGACTAGTATACAACTTATAGAGACTGTCTCTGGTTTCCCCCCTCAAAATCTCGTACCTTCGAATGCAGAGGGTTGTTGCATTGACGAGACAGAAGTTGACCGCCGCGCTCGCCCTGAGCGTCGTGTATATCGTATGGGGTTCCACTTACTTCGGCAATAAGGTCGGCATCGACGGAGGGCTTCCGCCGCTATTGATGATCGGACTGAGGTATCTTGCCGCCGGCCTGATCTTTTTCGCTCTGGCGCGCAGCAAGGGTGCCCGAGTGATCCCCTTGGCCGAATGGCGCGAAGCCACAGTTCTGGGCTTTCTGCTGCTGGTTTGCGGCGGCGGTTTAGTCGGCTGGTCTCAGCAGTGGATTTCCTCTAGCTTGGCGGCGCTCTTGATCGCCACTTCGCCGGTTTGGGTTATCATGATGGATCGCGAACAAGCCATGACCGCTCAAAAGTGGCTGGGCCTCGGCATGGGGCTCCTGGGAGTCGGTTGGCTGGTGGGCGCCTCTTTCACTTTCGACAGCGCGGGATTCTTGTGGGGATGTGGCGCGTGTCTTTTGGCCGCCCTCTCGTGGGCGGCAGGCTCGCTGAGGGCTCGCAAAGCCCCCGTCGGAATGTCCCCTACCCTAAGAGCCGGTATGCAGATGACTAGCGCCGGAGTGGTCTTGATCTTGGGGGCTCTGCTCAGCGGCGAACGCCTCATCTGGGGAGCGATTACGGTGCAAGCATGGATAGCTCTCGTTCTCCTAACGCTGTTCGGTTCTCTTACTTTTGGCGTCTACATCTGGTGCATGACCAATCTTTCCGCCTCTGTCGTCTCCACTCACGCTTACGTCAATCCCGTTGTCGCCGTTCTACTGGGCGGCCTCTTCGGCGGCGAACAGCTGAGCGTACAAACCGGAATGGCGGCATGTGTAGCTATGATCGGAGTGGTCATCTTGATGTTGCCGACCCGACCCACTGTGAGCAAAGCCACGGTGCGAAGAGCTTTTCAGGTCTAAGGTCGACAATCACAACCCGGTTAGCTAACTCCTAACCCACTGAGCCGTTCTACCCCGTACAACCGAGTCTTTGAGCTTCCCTTTGGCGTCGATCAGGTTGAGGGCCTAACCTATACATTCCATCACGCCACGGCCTGTCCCACAGGAGCCGATGGTTAGCTTTACGAAGATTTTCCTGTGATCAACGGAGTGATAACGGGGAAACTGTCCAATTTGGATGTAATTTTGGCGGAGCTTTCTAGCGTACAGCCGCTGACAATCAAACAACTCGAGGAAAGCTGGCAACTCCGAAAGTCGGTGGAACGAAATATCCAACTGGCCGTGGAGATTGTACTCGATGTTTGTCACCGATTGATCGCGCTGGCCGGTCGCTCTCCAGTTCCCACCAGTCGGGCCGCTGTCGAGGCCGTTGTCCAATTGGGAGTGCTGGATTCTCCGGACCCGTATCGTCAAATGGTGGGGATGCGGAACATTTTGGTGCACCGCTATGAGTCCATCGATCCGGCGATGGTGATAGCTATCGTGAACAACCACCTGGGAGACTTCCATCAGTTCAAGACCGAGATACTCAACCACGTCCAAAATCATTGATACGCTGAAGACCGCACTAGAACAACGGCCCGAAGTACGTTGTGCTTGGCTTTTCGGTTCCCATTCCAAAGAGCGGGCCACGACCGCTTCGGACATCGATGTAGGAGTGCTGGTAGACCGGAGGCTGAATCTGGTGGATTTTTTAGCCCTTCAAGGCGCCCTTCAAGACGCGACCGCGAGCGACCAAATTGACCTTATCGACTTGAATTCCGCCTCTCCTACTCTTCGTTTCGAAGCTATATCAGGTACATTGCTGTTGAAAAGAGACGACCAAGAAATGGCCGAATTCGTATCGGTAACCTCTAGAGAATACGAAAGTGCTTTCCAGATTTTAACGAACTGGCCGAAGATTGAGCCCATCTCAGGATGCCTTAATCCGTCGCCACACCCACCACACGGTCCAGCCTAGACTCCAAAGCACAAGAGGAACCGGTAAGGCCGACCACATGCGATTCCATCGCGCAACGGAAAGCGCGTCCGGGTCTCCCATTTTTATGAGAAGGGGTTCCGGTGCGGACGTCAGGTCATGAATCCGCTGGGCCTTATCTAACGCCACTCGAAGTTCGGTCCCAGGGTCTGCCGGAGTAGCCCAGCGGACCCCCGAGACCTTCCCCTGCGACCAACGTTTCGTAGAGATGTGCGAAGACGCGACAACCCAAGCCCGTACCGGCTGCTCTGGACTCCAACCGGGGTCGGTCAGTGGCGCCACATAATAGTAGGTTGTCGTGCCGTTCTTCCCTTTGGATCGGTAGCGATGCTCCGTGAGCTTATCTCTCCAAATGATAGCGTCCTTAAAATAATAGGACCCTGCTTGGGGAGCCAAACTGGCCTCCTTCACGGTGACGTCTATGAGCCTTGGCGCGTCAGCGATCGCTTGGTTTTCATCGATGGTCATGAGGATAAGACCAGCCAAAGCTAGTCCGCTCAGACTGAGGAGAAAACCCGCGCCCGCGTGCTCTCGCATGAGAAACACGACTGGCAGGCATGCCAAAAGGGTGAGCCCCAAGCTCGGCCCCAGCGGAAGCATCTGATGAAGAAGTAAGGCCAGAGCGGGAAGACTGTATAAAACCATAGTGCCGCGAACCAACGTCCGCCAATAGCCTGAATCGCCCGTCTTGCGACCCGGGGGCGTTTCCAACAGAGCCTCTTCCCCCATCATACTCGGGCTATTTCGGTTCCGTTTTTTCGACTTTTTCCGCTCGGAAACTCGCTCCCTGTCCGGCCTCTCCTAGGTAGAGGGTGAGGGCAGTGGGTTGAGAGAGACCCTCCGGGGTGAAGAGAGCTTCGCCTCCGTCATCCCATCCGATATCGCTCAGCCAACCGCCGGGATAGTGAATGCGAAAGAGGTTAGGCCCAATAGGCTCGAGGTTGGCCTGGACACTCGTCTCCTGAAATGTCAGGACAGGTCCCTTGGTCACCTCTAAGCGACCGAGAGCCGGATGTTCATAGATTCCGTAGAGTTCTTGCGGTGCCTGAAGCTTCACAGTCGGCTTCAAAACGGGAGGCTCTCGTCGAGCTAGACTTTGCGCACTGTAATCAGGACCGTCCACTCCATTGACCAAGTCGAAAAAGTGCAGCCCCACCGCGTCGGGCATGGTCGTACCGCCAAGGTTGCTCAGGATAATGATCCCAAGGCCTTGTTCCGGTTGAAGCCCCACGAAAGTGGTGTGACCGGGCGTGCCGCCGTTGTGCCACGTCACGTTGTAGCCCTTCTTCAGTAGCTTGAGCCAACCCATACAGTAAAAGGCGTCCTCGTTGATCACCGTCTGAGGGGTTCGAGTGACCAGTAAATTTTCTTGGCTCACCAGACGGCGACCTTCGAACTCCCCATTACCTAGTTGCATTCTCACCCACCTAGCCATGTCGTGCAGGTTAGAATTGAGACTACCCGCGGGTCCAAAGACATAGGGGAAGGGCCCTGTGGCGATCTTTTTGACCATTCCGTTCACTAGGGCATGACCATCAGCTCGATTGGGATTGTCGTCTAAGCCTGCCGCGTCCCAAGTCGTGTTCGCCATGCCTAGAGGGCCAAGCAGTCTGGAACTCAAGACATCTTCCCAATGGGCTTTCCCGGCCCAATTCGCCACCATCTGTCCGGCCACCAAGTGAGGTGAGTTCACGTAGGCAAAGTGAGAGCGGAAGCTTGTGACTGGTTCCACCCAGCGTAAGGCGTGCCAGATCCGCTCCCTGGAATAACCCAGAGCGCCTAAAGAGGAAAGCGCCTGCGGAGCTAATCCACTGTGCTGAGCCAGAAGATCTCGCACTCGCATTTCTCTCGTCACCCAGGGGTCCTTCATAGCGAACGCCTCAAGATGGTCTACTACCCTGGCGTCCCATCCTGGTCCCCCGTTGTCGACCATAATGGCGAGCGTCGCCGCGGCGAAGGCCTTGGTGGTGGACCCGATGGCGAACACCGTCTCTTGGTCCGGGGGCGTCGTTCCGAATCCTTTCCACCACAGGATTTCGTCCTTGTACACCACCGCAACGGCGACCGAAGGGACCTTCCAGTCCACCCTAGCTTTCTCCGCGTAAGCTTCTAGCGCGGGAAGAACTGCGCGAACACTGTCTTCCGTGAGCTTAGGAGTCTGAGCCTGTAGGGGCAGGGACAACAATAGTAGTAAAAAAATTCTCAAGGATCTCATTTTTTCTGGTTGGGCAACTTTGGTCGCTCTCCTTCGTGGAGGTATTGACTCAAAGAAACCAGAGAACAGACGTCTCTGGTGATCTAAAGGATTTGAACCACATCCACGGGGAACTCCCCGGAAAACATACGGGAGAGTATCCGCTTGGTAGTTTCGGGTGGTTTGAGACGAACCGATCAAGGTTCAGCTATCGTCATGGTGATGGCGGTCATTTTTATTATCTTGACTATCGTCGTTGCCATGTTCAGCACCAGCGATGTGACGCGTCAGGCTCTCCTTCGCAGTCACAACGAACTTCTGGCCCGCCAGAGGCTCCAGTTTGAGATGGCCCATGCCGCGCTGGGTACCACCGCCCCCAAGCCGCCGGACTGGCTCGATGTCCCCCTTAAGAAGACGATTGACGAGTCCCTTTTCCTGACCTCCGATTTCGCCAAAACCCCTTTCAAAGAGCTTCCCAACCTCGGTAAGTCAAGGGACTTGGGACACGGGGTAAAAGGCTATCCGGGCTACCACTACGTGCAGTACCAACTGCCCAACGGCGCCCTGCGATCGGGTGTGATCTCCGAAGCCCTTCCTTACGCTGTCATGAGTTATGCGGCGGGAGACTCCGGTAATCCCAGCATCTCTTTTGAGTCCATCCGGCCATGGTTGAATCCGCTGTGGGGGGAATCAAAAAATCCCGCCGCCGCTTATTCCGGAACCGCCCCTTACCTCATGGCCTCGGGCCCCGTTCAGGTCAAAGACTTCCCCTACGGTTACCTCTATCAAGCGGGCGCCGGACAAGCATCGGTCCGGCTGGGCGGGGGCGCCGATCCCGCAGCGGTGGCGTTCCCATCCGACCATGGCTACAAAGGCGTCTCAGGAGTCGACCCGGCCGAGTATCGGCGCACCTTGAAGAATCAGATCTCGCTTGCCATGATGAGTCTCAACGACACGGCCAAGGTCGCTGACCAAAGTCTGCTGCTCGACCAACCGATCGGTCGCAACGAGTCCTTGGGCATGTTCTTCTCCAGCCTCACGGTTCCTAGACTCCTTAAAGAACGCCTCACCTTGCGACAGTCGCAGTCCTTCTGGCTGCCGTCAATTCCCGCCATCAAAAAGCAGTTCGGTATACTTTGGCACGTGATGTTTCACATCCCCGCCCCACCTGACGGCGGTCTCAATGAGTGGGCGAAGGCAGCACGCGACATCCTTAATGAAGTGATGAAAGCCATTGAGGCGTTGGACAAGGCTAATGAAGCGCTCGATTCGGCTGAACAGTGGTTGAAAAGAGCCACTAAAGCCGTCAACGATGCCTGTGGGTGCAAATGGACGGCGCCTTGGTGCTGCGTTATCGTCGCCGCGGCGGAGACGGCTTTAGGTTTCGCTCGTCTCGCGGTCATGGGAGCCAAAGCCGTGGTCACGGCCGCTCAGGCCGCGGTGATGATCTTGGTCAGTCCCATTTCTTTTCAACTGGCCGCCATTTTGGCCGCGAGTGGACAATTGATGACACCCGCTTCGCGCGACGAGGAGACGAACTATACTAAGTTAACGCGTGGTGCTCGCATCGACAAAAAAGGCGCCGACTATTGGGCCTATCGTCAGGCTTTCAATGGACTGACAAACTTCGTGGCCGACCTCTTCCGGCTACGCTTTGATGAGGTTGGCAAGAACCTGGGCAACGATGTCAACCTCGTACTTTTCGG
>JBBKWP010000466.1:0-5757 GCA_037968995.1 Candidatus Xenobia bacterium | reverse complement strand
ATTCGTGGTTGGTAACGGTCCGGACGTCTTGCTTCCTGTTATCGACGAACTCAACGAAAGTCTTGAGAAAAAGGACTTCTCGCGGTCAGGTTTGTTCACGCGAGTCGCTCTGGATTTTCTGACTCAGTATTTTGCTGGTTGTGCGGCGGCACTTTGGCGCGACCAGGGTGAGATGAGTGAACAAGGCCTAGAACTTTATTCCCCGGAAGCGAGCTTAGAAGAAAAAGAACGCCTTCTTGTCCTGTCTTTGGGCAGTCTGTCCAACGAAACTCCTGTTGGGCTGAGTCTGGGTAAACTGTTTTCTCGCGGAAGTCTGCAATATCGCGCCCTTATCGGTCGAGACACACCGGAAGGCATGGGGTCTATTGCTGCCTGGGCACAGGAACGCAACCCGGTTTCCGAATCAGAGCTCTTGCTTTACCTACCCCTTCTCCGTTCCTGGCTGGGAGCCGCGAATCCATGGTTCGGCGCTGGGGAGCAGCTTTTCGAGGAGCCAACGGACGATGGGCGCCTTGAGGGCGTGGTCGCCTTCGGTGATGATTTTCTGGAGATGGTTGACCCCGAGTATGTGATTCGTCTGTCGGCGGAGTGCCTGGAACTCGTCGCTCCGGTAGAGGAGGATGCGGAGGCGGAGGGGGACTTTGATGCCGCCGCAGGCCTCGAAGGCGAAGCCAGTGAGCCCGTCGGGCTTCCGACATTGCCGCGACTCGACGCCGGACCGCCGATTCTTTTGGGCCATTTGGCACGGCTTCACGAGGCGCCCGAGGATCGTCGGGCCGCCAATGCCTGGCTGGGAAGCGCTTTTGAGTACCTGATTCAATACTTCGCCGGGCTCTGTACGAGTGTTTTGGGCGGGGCCGAGGCGCCACTTGATGCTGATGTTCTCAGCTACTTCCAGCCAAAGTCGAGCCTGCGAGAGCGCGAAATCTTACTGGTCGCCGCCGTTGGGGCTCTGGGGGATGAAACCTCCAGTGAGGTGCAGGTCCAAATTCGTGACATATTTCTCGATGCCCAAGGCCAACCTCTTCCGCACACTCGCTACTTGGGAGCCTCGGGCGCCGGTTCTTTGGAGCCAGATGAGATGCTTCTCTCGTTCTGGTGTCGCAAGCGACATCAAGTCGGTAGTCTAACGTCTGAAGAGTATCGCTTCGCGGTCAATGGATTGAACAGTTGGTTAGAAGCCGCTCAGCCGTTTTTCGCGGTCTGTGAACATTACGCGGAAGACCCTGGCGCCGACGGCCAAGAAGAGATGGTTCTAGAACTGGCCGAGGACTATATCGATATGGTGCTGCCGGATTACGCCATTCAAGTTCCGGCCCGCAGTTACTACGAGGTTTTGTATCGCGAGTCGGATCTTGCGTCGACTGAGGACGCGGCCACCTATTTCCCCGAAGATGTGCGCCCGGAACTGCTCGGTCCCAAGAGTTTTGAGCTCGGTGGGATTGCCGATGATACCGGTGACCTTCTCATGGGCGCCGCGACAGTTCAACTGGGAGAGATGAACTTTTTCTCTGGCGCCGCCGGTGTCCCCGGTTCTTATGATAGCGACGATCTTTTTTCTGGCGCGGCCCCGACAGCGGAGTCTTCAAAACCCTCCAAGATCATGGATTCGCCGTATCAGGTGAAGCCCAAGAAACCAGTGCCCAAGCCCGATGTTGCCCCGCAAACCGACGAGGAGGCCAAGGAGTCGGCTTTGGCTGAGGCAGAGATCCAAGCCGCTAGTCGGCGGCGAAAGAAGAAGCGTGCCAGGAAATCTGAGCTCGGGACGGCAGTTCTCGACTTCTACAAGAAAGAGCATCTAGAGAAGGCGCGTAAGCGCGCCGAAGCGCGAGCCCGTAAAGAAGAGACCGAGCCGGCACAACTGTCTTACAAATTGACCTACCGCGGGCTCAAGGCTCACAAGCAACTCGGTGGACGGTGTCACTTCGGACTGATCGAATTGACCAACGTGGGCGGTGGCACGATGAAGGGAACTATCGAAGCCAGTCACCCTTGCGTCAAGGTTCAACCATCGCGATTCGATGGAAATGAAGTTCGGGTGACGTATCAAGTTGACCCGTCGGACATGCCATCGACAGGACGCGCGGGCGTTGTCTTGACGACCCAAGAACAGCGATTTGAGTTACGACTCGACCGCTTGGTCCCGACGTCCTGGGGTCGTGAGCGCTCCACCTCTCAAGCGCTCGGATTGATGGCTTTTCCGGCACTCGTTTATCTTGTCTGGGTCTTGTTGCTGAGTGCGGTGTTTTTGGGTCCCGGTATCGAGATCGGATTCTCGGAGTTGGCTATCAGTAACACCGCGGAACTTCCTTGGAGCATGCACCTAAAAGTTTGGTTCTATGCAATGCTTGCGATCTTACCCGGCGCTACCGGGGTGCCGGCGGCCGTGAAATCGCTATTTTCTCGTTGGGACTACAGCGTGCAGGAAGAGACTCGGAAGGCTCTGCCCGCGTTCATGATGCTGCCCACCGTGGTCATGGCCTTAGTGATGTATGCGACACCTTTCTGGACATTTGCTGCTCCCCTGACGAAGCTACCGGCCTTGGGGGCCAAATTGTGGCCCACCGTCTTGACGCTGGGTCTCAATCTGTTGGCGTCATCCCTCTTCTCGTTGCAGACGACGGTTTGGTGGGAGGACAATTCCGATGGAGACGCGGCCAAGCGCTATTTTCGTATTTTCTGGATTATCACCGCCGCGATCGGCATCGTCGCGACGTACTTCATGAGTTAGATGAATGCTTGCGTTGCTCGCCGGTGGGTGCTATAATTCGCCGGTCTCAAGACCACTTGAGTCCTTCTCACTCGAGTTTCAGGTGTGGCGATAGAATTTTACCCAGAATTTCCGCCACACTCCCAAATAAATAATGATTTCGAGTCGAAGTCCGCGGGAAGGTAGATAATCCAAATGAACAAGTATGAAGTCACCTATATCATCGAGACCAATCTTGGTGATGAGGCCACGACCGCTCTGATCGATAAGGTCAGTGAGAATGTCACGGCCACGGGCGGGGAAGTTCGCCAAGTAAAGCCGTGGGGGAAACGCCGTTTCGCCTACGAGCTGAAAAACCGTCGTGAAGGTCTCTACGTCACGATGCAGTTTTCGGCGACTCCCGATGGTCTCGCTGAGGTTCGTCGTCAGATGAGCCTCACCGATGATGTTCTCCGTTCGCTCTTTCTAGTCACAAAATAAGGCTCAGGCCGATTTTGCGCCTATAGGCCAATGGACGACACTCCCTCGAATGGAAGCGATTCTTTCGAGGGAGTTTTTCGTTCCTCGGGGAATGGGCCATTGTCACGCTCGCAAGGCGGGCTTGAAACTCTTCAGGAGAAAGGCAGCACTTTGGCAGCTTTAAACAAAATCATACTGATCGGTCGATTGACCCACGACCCCGAACTTCGGTACACACCGAACGGACAGCCGGTCGCTAATTTTTCTCTCGCCGTGGACCGCAAATTGAGCAAGAATGACGAAACAGACTTCATTCCCATTGTGGCATGGCGTCGACTCGCAGAAATCTGTAACGAATTTCTCCACAAAGGCAAACTCGTCGCCATTGAGGGACGACTGCAGGTGAGAAGCTACGAGGACAAGGAAGGTCGCCGTCAACGGGCCTTCGAAGTGGTAGCTGAAGAGATGCAGATGCTAGACCGCGGACCCAGTGGAGGCGGTGGTGGTGGAGGCGGAAGTCCTCAGAACCGCTCGGAGCGCCCAGCCATGGCCACGGCACCCAGCCGCGGTAGTGGAAGCCACGATGATGGTGGAGGCTTTCCCCCTTCCGACGATAGTCTCGGTATCGACGATATTCCTTTCTAGGAGGCCCCTGTGAAAATGATCCTTTTGGCCGATGTTAAGACACTCGGTAAGAAGGGGGATCTGGTGGAAGTCTCTGACGGATACGGCCAGAACTTCCTGATCCCACGCAAACTCGGTGTTCCCGCCACAGACGGGGCGGTCAAGAAACGTAAAAAAGAGATCGCGGACCAGTCGTCCAAGAAGGCACGCGAACTTGAACAAGCGGAAGCGCTCGCCCGAAGCCTTGAGGCCAAACCGTTGGTCATCACGATGAAGGTTGGGGGCAATGGAAAACTGTTTGGTTCCGTGACCAGTGGAGACATCGCCAAAGCCGTCAAGGAGCAGTTCAACGTCCCCATTGAAAAGAAGACTTTGGACATGAAGTCGTCTTTGCGGGCTATTGGCGAATACAAGGTTAAGGCCCGTCTTTATAAAGGAGTACAGGCCAACCTTAGTGTTGAGATCCAGGCTGAGGAAGAGTAAAGTGTTCGCCTTTTTACAAACCCAAAGGCGAACACTTTAGTTGCTGCGTGAGGACGTTCTTACTCTCGAAGAGACTTGCGAACTGCCTTCGCCGGAACTGGACCGTCAAGCTCGTGTTCTGCTCGGATTCCTTTCAAATCTGTGGGGACCGGATCGCCTCGTTCTTCGGGCTGGAAAGCTTGAAGCGCTGGCGCTTCTCCGTTCGGACCGTCTGACCGACCGATTAGTCGCGCTTCAGCGTCTTGTCTATGAGGACCCGACCATCGAAGCGCCGGAGGGGACCCAACCCCACGACTTGATAGCCGATCTAGAAGACCAGATCGCCGATCTTGTCGCCATGCGTACGGTGGAAGAGAATCTTGATCGCAAGATCGCTACCAAGATGGAAGAGAAGCACCGGGATTACTTAAAAGACTTGCGTAGGGACGCACTCCGCGAAGATTTTGGTCCCGAAACGACCTCTACCCTCAAAAAGCTCGAAGAACTCAGAAGCTTGGAAGAACGTGGACTCGACACGTCGGCGCTGATGATGATGCGCCCACAGAACTTAGATGAAGTGGTCGGTCAAGGCGACGCGGTCGACAGCCTGTTTTCGAAGTTGGGTACTCCCTACCCTCAACACGTTATTCTGTACGGACCTCCGGGTGTCGGGAAAACGACGGTTGCCAGACTGATCCTCGATGAAGTTAAGGGGTTCGCGTTCACTCCGTTTCGACCGGAGGCGCCCTTTGTGGAAGTCGATGCCACTGTGGTTCGCTGGGACCCTCGTGAGATAACCAATCCGTTACTTGGATCTGTTCACGATCCAATCTATCAGGGTTCGCAAAAGGATTTTGGGGACGATGGAATTCCCGAGCCCAAAGTTGGTCTCGTCACAAAGGCGCACGGTGGTGTCCTCTTTATCGACGAAATCGGCGAACTCGATCCAGTTTTGCAGAACAAACTGCTCAAGGTTCTTGAAGATAAGCGCATCATTTTTGAGTCTTCCTACTTCGATGAGGACAACCCGCGTATCCCGGAATACATTCGACACCTGTTCAGCGAAGGAGCCCCGGCGGACTTTATTCTGATCGGAGCGACCACGCGATCTCCTGAGGATATCACTCCGGCCATTCGTTCCCGTTGCGCCGAAGTTTTCTTCAAGCCATTATTCCCGGCCCAGACGGAAGCCATCGTACGCCAAGCCGCGAGGCGCTTAGGGGTCACCCTTCGCCCGGACGTCGCTCCGCTGATCGCCCGTTACACCTCGGAGGGGCGCAAAGCCGTTCGAATTTTAGCCGACAGCTATGGCCGCGCTCACCTCCGCAAAGCGCGGGCAGGAGGCGACGAGCAAGACTCGGTTCGCCGGATTATCATTACAGGTGCTGATGTACGCTCCGTCTTGCGCTCAGGACGCGAGAGAAGTCCAAGTCCGACTCGTGAGGGCGCCGAATCTGAAGTCGGTGCTGTGCTGGGGTTGGGTGTCAAGGGGTTTCAAGGGG
>JBBKWP010000465.1:0-32833 GCA_037968995.1 Candidatus Xenobia bacterium | reverse complement strand
CAGGGCAAGGCCATGGTCGATGTCTATCGACTGGCTCAGGAGGCTTTTCGAGAGAAGTCAAAAGTGTTGATCGTAGACAAGGAATTCAAAAGTCGGTGGGAAGAGATGCTGTCGATCTTTCGGGTTTAGAGCAATTCTAGAAGGTATAACAGGACAATACTTTAGAGAACTGCTCTAGAGGCCGGGCCCTAATCCGTTGGGTCCTCAAAGTGTTCGTCCTTAGGAGTGGCGAACGCGTCTTCAAAGTAGGGAAAAGGGTCGGGGGTCTTTGAGAGCACCGACCTCGGAACCGCGATGTGCGCGAACGGACAGTGTCGGCATCCGTTGCCGCAGCAGTGTCCGCGGCGGAGGTGGTAGCGTTCCGTCAGGACGAACTTTCCGTTCTCCATGTAAAAGTCGTCTTCACGAATCGGGTTCGAGATGGCTAAGAAACCTTTCTTTGAGCAGTTCGTAGAGCGCTGGAAGTTTGCGGGGATGCAGAGGGCGAAGGTCCGGGCCGGTGAGAGCGTGCTTCGACTCCCCTGTAACGACCAGTCGGGTTCCGCAGGTCCCTCGATACCCCATGCTCGCCCGCAATCCTCGGAAATTGAGCGGGTAAACCTCCAGTTGGAGGACTTCGCCGTACCTTAAGGGGCCTTTGACTTCGACGGAGTAAGCCAGAATCGGGGCAAACAGGCCCTGAGATTCGAACTCCTGGTACGGTCGAAGGTGACGCAAAAAGAAATCGGTTCTTCCTTGCTCGAAATATACCGGATAATGGGAGTGGTGGACGACGCCCATCTGATCGGTTTCTGCATATCGAACCGAAATTTCACTGAGTGATCTGAGCATGGACACTCAAGGTGTTGTCCTCAAGACTTTCTTTCCCTTTTTGTCGGGAACGAAAAAAATGACCCTCGATCTTTCACGAAGGTCATTCTTAGGGGACGCCGCTTTTGTTCGGCCTAGGCCATGGCGTTGAGCTTTTTCATTAGGCGAGATTTCTTGCGACCGGCTTGATTCTTGTGAATAACGCCTTTCGCTACTGCCTTGTCGAGTTCGGAAACAGCTTTAATGACGAGCCCTTGGGCATCGTCTGACTGAGCACCGACGACGCTCTGGTTGGCTCTGCGAAGCGAGGATCGAACCTTCGACTTCACGACTTGGTTCCTGGCGCGACGGCGCTCCTGGGTTTTGATAGATTTCTTTGCACTCTTTGTGTTAGCCACGAGATGCCTCCGCTAAATTCTTATTGATCCGCGCTAGTATAGTGGGCTTATCCCAGCGAGTCAAGGCGATTTTCCGCGACCGGGTCACTTCCTGCATGCGGTCAACTTTTTCGAAAAGTCAACCGCTTGCTCAGCTTTCACCTTGCGTGCTACCATTATCTCAGTCGATTCTGCGGGTTCTGGTGTTGTTCGAGCACTTGTACTGAGCCGATGTTTTCACCTGGGGAGTAGTACTCCACCACCTTGTGTTGAGTACCGTCCTTGCGACGGGGTCCTGATAGGTAGTGGGTCAGAGGTGCGCCCGCCTGCTTTTGCAGGTTCAGGTACAGTTCTCGCCGCCGTCCCCGCGGAGCGGCTTTTTTTTTGTTCTCCGGCCGTCTCCGAAGGGGAGGGCGACGCCAGTCGT
Organism: Candidatus Xenobia bacterium; assembly: GCA_037968995.1. Classification (GTDB taxonomy): domain Bacteria; phylum Vulcanimicrobiota; class Xenobia; order Xenobiales; family JADMJV01; genus JAEXNA01. The sequence goes on along the minus strand of JBBKWP010000465.1, from coordinate 31,219 downwards.
CAACGAACGCCAGCCCATTCTGGGCCCCTAGTAGGAGAAGCAGTTATGTCGGACCGTTATCATCACGATCCCCGTCAAGTTCTCGAGTTTTTACTTTCTCACGGTGCCATTCGGTATAAAGCCGATGGTGGAGTGACACATCTTCCCTGCTCGCTCGTGCCTTGGAAGGCACCCGTTGAGTTTGTCGCCGAAACGGAAGAGCTAACATCGTTGACGACCTTGCTCTATCATCGAGTGGCTCAGGACGACGACTTCCTTCATCGAGAACTCGAACAGACCCGAAAGGCCGACGAGTTCATAGAGCGCCTTTTTCGCGCCAAAGAGAAAGAGCTTGGGGGCAAGCCTTCGCTCTATCTCAATCGTAACGACTGTATGCCTGCTTCGGTTGCCGGAGGTGGAGTCTGGCCCAAGCAGGTAGAGATGAACCTTATGGCCTCAGCCCTTGGGGAAGCTTCCGCGGTGGTTTGGCGCATGCATCGATTTGTGGGTCAAGAGCAGTCTTGGACCCTGAAAAAGAACGAAGCAGGGCAGAACTTGGCAAGCGGTCTGGCGGATGCTTATCGTCGGATGGATGCTGACGGAATTATTCTGTTTCTTATTCCTGTGGGAGAGGTCTCTGTTTTTGACCAGAGGATTCTCGAAGCTCGACTGGTGGAAGAGCATGGTCTTGCCACGAAGAGAGCGACGCTTGGCGAGTTGGGGGAGCGAGGAGAGCTCCGCGGAGAGGATCTCTTCTTCGATGGACACAAGGTGTCTATCGCCTACTTTCGTACGGGGTACGCTCCCTACCACTACTTGGGCGAGCTGGAGTGGAAGGCGCGCGACTTCCTGGAAGCGAGTTCGGCGATTTCGGTCCCGTCGGCTCGAACCCAGTTGGCGAATACCAAATTGATCCAACTCGTTCTTAGTGAGACTGAGGTTCTAGATCGGTTCCTACCGTCGGCGGACGCCGCGCGGGTGGCCCGGTCTTGTGTGACCTTTACAAAACTCGAGCAAGCTTTCGATGGCTCGGGAGTGTCCGGCCGAGAGGCCGCTCTCAAGAATCCTGATGATTGGGTGCTTAAGCCTCACCGAGAAGGTGGCGGAAACAACTTTTTCGGGGCCCAGCTTGTGGCAGAGCTTAAGCGGATGTCTGAAGCGGAGGGGGCTGCCTTTATTCTGATGGAAAAAATTCGTCAACCGGTGTTCGAATCGGTTCGCATGGTAGACGGAGTCGCGATTCCTTGCCGCTGTTTTACCGAGCTAGGATTTTTCAGTACAGCATTTTTCGATGGAGCAACGCTCGATCCGGCCTTCTTGAATACTGAGGGTTACTTGCTCCGGACGAAAGATGAGAGTATGGATGAAGGTCTGGTGTTAGGTGGATTCAGCTTCTTGGACTCACTGATGTTGGAAGAATAGTCCCCGCCACGTCGTCTTTTGGGCCTAAAACGAGACTTTCGAGGAGCTTTTTAGAATTGGTCTTTGGCTTTTCGCAAGGCTTCGAAGACCTCGTATCGCTCGGTCTTTCCCACGTAGGCCCGAACTTCTTCGGTTTCTAGACGCATAAACGGATTGGTGGAACGCTCTGTTCTTAGCAGAAGAGGGATGGAGGGCACTCGATGCTCGGCTTGGCGAGACGCCAGCGCCTCTCGACCTAGGACAGACTCGGCGAATCGTAAGTTGTTGGTCGTGTATTCATGTCCGCACCAAATCTTAGTTTCCGCGGGGAGTTGAGAGAGGCGCGTGACGGAATCGCACATTTCCTCATAGGTGTCGCCGAAGACGGCTCCGCAACTCGCGCCAAAGATGACGTCGCCCGAGAATAGGTGTCCAGAATCGAAGAAGTGAAACGCGATATGCCCTTCCGCGTGGCCGGGCACGTTAAGGACGCGAACCTGTTCACCGGCGAATTCCAAGCACTCGTTGTCGCGGACTGACCGCGTGGCCTGTGGGATTCGAGACCGGTCTCGCTCACTACAAAGCACGGGCAAGTTCGCGTGCCTGGCAAGCAGACCATCTAGGCCGCCAATATGGTCTTGGTGGTGGTGGGTTAGCCAGATCCCGACAGGCGAAAGCTTTTGGGATTCCAAAAAGTCGAGGGACGGTTGCGCTTCCGCCGGATCGATGATCAGAGTTTCTTGGCGGGCGGAATCTACCAGAAAATAGCTGTAGTTGTCCCTCAACATGGGGACATAATGAACCTTAAAGTTCGAGCCGTTCATGGCCTTGAGGTCTTAAACGACAGGTACGCTACTCGGGTTGCTCGACAGGACCATTCCCATCACGAAGCCGATCGCCACGATCACAGCCGCGACAACTATGGCAACAGCGACGTTGCCCTTTCGCAGTTCTTCCATCTCGTCGAGGCCTGGAGTGAGCATGTCGAAACATTTAACCCCTAAACCCGTTCCAACGCCCATGAAGATTGCGGACATAACGGCCCATAAGACCGCCTTGCCTATTTCACCAAATATCGTTTCCATCAGTCCTCCCGGTGCTCAAGAGTTCACGGGGCTCTCACGGATCCCTGCTCGGTGTCGCTACCGTACGACTCCCTTCTCTAGAAGGGAAGGCCACGGGTCTAGCCAATTCTTTAAACGGGACATGGCGTAAATGCCGTCGCCAGTTCGCTTTAAAGTGCGAGAGGGGTGGTCGGCATGATGAGCATGTGTTGGAGGGCATTTTTGGAGGAGCTGTCAGTTGCGTGAACTCAGAGAACTCGCCTTGCCTGAAACGCTTGAAGAGTTGTGGGAAAAGAAAACCGAGTACGGCGACCGGGCGGTGGTGATCGCTGGAGGAACTGACCTCGTCTCCGACCCCCCCGAAGGGGTCGAGTGTCTGATCGATATTCGACATCTTGGACTCGATCAGATATCAGAGGACAACGAGACGATCTCTATCGGAGCGACAGCGACCATGGAGACGTTGGCACACTCCGCGGTCGTCGCGTCTCTGGGTCAAGGCATTCTTTGTCAGTCCAGTTGTCAGGGATGGCCGGCCCCCGTTCGGAGCGCCGCGACCCTTGGCGGCAACCTCGCTGGGGGAGATCCGTTCGCCGATACTCCCGCGGCTCTTCTGGTGTTGGGTGCTCAAGTTGTCCTTCAGACTCATCAGGGACCGAGAGTCGTCCCGATCGAGGAATTTTTTCTGGACTATCGGCGCACGGCGGCCGTCGGGACCGTGCTGGCGGAGGTTCGAATTCCTAAAACGCCCGTGGACGGGCGCGGAGCCTTCCTGAAATGTGCCCCGTCAACCATCGACAAGGCTATGATCAACCTCGGAGTTTATATCGAATTCTTCGACGGACGTTGTAAAACCGTTCGAGTCGCCGTCGGTGCTGTGACCCGTATCCCGCATCGAGTCTACGAGGTAGAATCGATGCTCGAGAGTCGCGTGCTGGAAGCTGACCTGATTGAAGAAGCGGCCGAGGTCGTCGCACGAGCGGTGGAGCCGATGGTTGACATAAGGGCCTCCATCGAGCAACGCCGAAGCCTTCTGTCGGTTTTGTTTAAGCGGGCCGCGCATCAAGTTGCCCGCGCGTCCTGAGCAGTTCCTGGGTTTCGTTGAGCAAGTCCTTCGGCCAGGGAAATTGGTCGCGACGTCAAATTCGGTAGGACGCCCATTTTAAGATTTGGCGTCACAGTCAGGAAGTAATCTATGCTCATGGAAATGATTTACAACGGCCGCGCCCTATCGGGGGACTGCCCGCTTCATGCCACTCTTCTCCAGTTTCTCCAACAAACTTGCGAAGATGCTCTCGACTTAGAGGGCCCGTTTCACGACGGACATCGGTGTGTGGACCTCCGCTTAGAACTCGCTCATCGCTGGGCTGGGAAAGAACTTCATCAAAGCGGTCCTGAGGAGCAGGCCGTAGAGTATCCGGCCTTGGTGGCCAGCGAACTCTACTCAGGGCTTGCGACCCATCCCACCTAGAAACTTATTCCCAACCAGATCCTTAGCGCGAAGTGAGCGCTTGGGTTCGGGGACCAAAGGTGTGTGGTGTGATCCGCTTTTCTTTGGCGACCTGCTCAACAAAGTCGCAGAGGTTGGTTACTAGCCAGCTGAAATAAACTGGCGTGATGACCTCCGGCTTAGCCTCGGGGACCGGGTTCATGAAGTCGATGGCATACGGCACCCCGTCTCTGATGGCGAATTCCACGGTGTTGATGTCGTAGCTCAGGGCTTTGCATAATGTCCGGCAGGCCGAGACGATCTGAGCTCCCAGTTCTGGTGACAGGTGCTCGTGATCGATGATGTACTCCCTCGCGCTGGGATTGTATCGTGTCGGCAAGACCGCTTCTCCCCCCACCACAAAGCAGCGCACGTAGTGTTCGAAGTCGATGAACTCTTGGAGCATCATCACATCCATCATGGATTCTTCGTACACCTTGATGAGTTCGTCAAGGCTCTCGATCTTGTAGACCTCTCGCCATCCGTACCCGTCATAAGGTTTCAGAATGGCCGGCAGGCCAACAATGTCGATAACCGAGTCCCAGTCGATCTCCGGTTCAAGGTTGTGGAGGTCTTCTTGATTGAGGACTCTTTCGTCGTATTCTCGAGAGGGCAGCAGGACCGTCTTGGGGACGGGAATACCAAGCTCTTTCGCCAGTCCGTAATTGAAGAACTTGTCGTCACAGAGAAACCTAAACGGGTTGTTGATGACGTAAGTGCCCGTGAGGGTGACCCTCTTAAGGTAGGCTTGATAGAATTCGTAACAATGAGAGAGGCGGTCGATAATGACATCATAGGGACATTCGGTGTCGAGTGACTGTGGGCAAAGTTTGACCCAGTCCGCGGTGATGCCGGGACGGCTATTGAGTTCGGCGAGCAAAGAATTTGTGAAAATTTCCTTGCCGGAGATGATGCCCACGCGAATCATAGACTAACGGAGTTTCCTTTTCGTCCGGGCTCGCGGGTTGGTCCCACTATGCGCCCTGACTGGCAAAGGCTTCCTCTTCTTTGCGACTGGTGGTAATTTGATGCCCGAACGCGCCCCTCGCGTTGAGAAGGCCCCGCTGGATCGTGCTGGTTGTCATCGTCGTGCAGCGGAATTCCCCGCAAAGGTATTGCAGGGCTAACGCCGGGTCGGTGTGCGCTCCGCAAGTGTAGATGTCCACCGCTGCATAACCGATCTCAGGCCATGTATGGATCGAGAGGTGGGACTCAGAGATCACAACCACTCCGCTCACTCCATGTGGGGTGAAGCGGTGGAAGGCGACTTCTCGCACCTCGGCATTGGCCACCTCGGCAGCCTTGATCATGCTTCGTTGAACAAACTCGAGATCTGATAGGATCTCGGGGTCACAGAGTGACATCTCTGCGACAATGTGGCATCCCAGTGCTTTCATCGGGAGCTCCTTCCGCGGGACAATCCCACCTCCGAAATTTCGTCCATTCGAGACGACGGCCGGTCTGGAGTTTTGGTCCAGTTTTGCAGCACGTCATCATAGCGACCAAGGGTTGATTTGTAAAGAGGAAAGGCTCATTAGGAACAGAATGTAGAGTTACTTTCTTGATAGATAGGAGCCAGAGTGCGACTCCCGGGGTCGCTCTTTTTCCAGGTGGACGCATTTATTCAATTTGTGAAGAGTATCGGACTCAACGACCTTTGCGATATCTTCCTCGTTGCGCTGTGCTTCTACTTCATCTTACTCAACATTCAAAAGACCCGCGCCGTCCAGATCATTCAGGGCGTTGGAGTGATTCTTCTCTTGTTGATGGTAGCTCACGCCGGAAGGCTTCAGACGCTGAGTTACATCCTGAACTGGTTCCTGGTTTCCTTGGCAGTCATTCTTCCGATTATCTTTCAGCCCGAATTGCGGCGAGCCCTCATGAGGCTTGGTCAGCAGGGCGTTTTGAGTGGACAGGGTGCCGGTAGGATCGATAAACTGGAGTTGGCGACTCTCGTGGACGACCTAGCCTACAGCGCAGTGGCCCTCTCCACGTTACGCCACGGGTCTTTGGTGGTTCTCGAGCAAGAGGCGGGACTCGAGGATTTTATCGAAACCGGTCAGCGTATCGATAGTCTGATCAGCTGGAAACTTCTGGTCGGGCTCTTTCATCCGAAAACCCCCCTTCACGACGGCGCTGTCATCATCCGTGGAAACAGGATGATCGCCGCCGGGTGTACACTGAGCCTTTCCTCTCAGGCTGTCGACACCAAGTTTGGGACCAGACACCGCGCCGCCCTAGGCGTCTCAGAGCAGTCCGATGCGGTGGTTTTGATCGTCAGCGAAGAGAGTGGAGAAATTCGCATCGCCCATGATGGAAATTTCTCCAGACCCTTGCGAGATGAAGGGGAAGTGAAAGCTCAACTCAGTCGTCATCTAGTGGTTGAAGGCAAGGAAGGCCCGAGATTGCGCCTTCCAAGGCAATTTCGTTCCGGTTCAGGGCGCAAATCATCGTGAGTCGTAATGCGGGGCTGAAGGTCTTGTCCATGGTCCTGGCCCTCATTTTGTGGGCCTACGTGAGAGTTACCGTCGGCGGTGTGACACAAAACGTGATGGGTCAATTGGAACTCAAGATTCCCCTGGAAACCCGAGGTGCCGGCACCAATTTGATTCCGTACGAACTGTCCGTTGACACCATCGCGGTGACGCTGAGGGGGGAAGTTGGTGTCGTTTCGGAGTTGCGTGAAGGTCTTGTTCGAGCCTATGTGGACGTCCAGGATATGGTTTCTGGAAGTCATTGGCCGGAAGTTCAGGTGCTAGCGCCCCCGGGCGTTCAGATTGTTCAAACGGAACCCAGGTCTGTCAATGTAAAACTGTCTCCCCCAGGGTTGAAAGAAGTCCCATTACAGATCGAACCGACGGGTATCCCCAAATCCGGATATAAAGTCGGTCGTCCGACCTTCTCTCCTCGGTCTTGCAAATTGAGGGGGCCTGAGGCGTTGCTCAATGAGGTAGCGCGCGTCACGGGATTGGTGCCGCTGGACGACGCGAAGGAGACTTTTACATTGACTGTTCAAAATTTAACTCCGGTCAACGACAACGGAACGGCTGTTATGGGAACGGGATCCTCGATAAAACTGACTCCGGACAGGGTGACAGCCGTGATTCCGATTCATGTGCTCGAAGCCGTCTACACGTTGCCGGTCCTCTTGCAGAATGTAAAAGTCGTCGAAAAAGACGGGTACACCTATGACATTGAGGTCGACCCCCAATTTGTTCAGGTCCGTACTGAGATACAGGACAAGAATCAGCTTCCCGAGGGAATTTCCATCAAAGACGTCCGGTTTGACGGTTCGGCTAAGGTGCAAGAGCGCGATGTCGGACTTGAATCCGTGGAGGGTCTGTCAATCGTCGGTGATAAGACCGTCAAGCTACGCGTGATCCCGCAGAAAAAGGCGTCATAGATTGTGCGAGGAGAGAACATGAATCAGATAAAGTTCGGGACAGACGGAGTGAGGGGCGAAGTGAATCAGACGCTTAAACTGGAAGACGTCCTCGCTTTAGGGATGGCGCACGGTTACAGTTTGCGAACGGGTTTCCAGGGAGATGGGCGTCCCCGCGTCGTGGTAGGACGTGATTCTCGTGTGTCCGGGGATGCACTGTTGGGGGCGTACGGTGCGGGTCTGATGTGCCAAGGTATCGACCTTTTGGATCTGGGTGTTCTACCCACGCCCGGGGTGGCTTTCGCTGTACGCTTTCTGGAAACTCACGGTGGGGCGATGATCTCGGCCTCTCACAATCCCGTGCCTGACAATGGGATCAAGCTGTTTCGCGAAAACGGAAAAAAGTTGGGAGACACGGAGATCCGTGAGCTCGAGGATCTTATTGGGAGGGCCTCGGAATTGCCCACCGTTGATGGGTCTTCTTTGGGTCGTCGGACAGACATGCAGTCCGTCGTTCGAGAGGCCTATCATCGATTTCTTTCCGACCGGCTAGAGGGACGTCTAGAAGGAATGAAGATAGTCTTGGACTGTGCTTATGGAGCCGCGGCCGGACATGCCCGTACAGTCTTCGCGGCTGCCGGCGCTGAAGTGGTCTCGATCAGCGACGAAATTGATGGCGAGCGAATCAACGTGGCCTGCGGATCGACGGACTTGTCCCCTTTGAGAGCGGCCGTGAAGTCTCACGGTGCAGACCTCGGACTAGCTTTCGATGGAGACGCCGATCGGTGTTTGGCGGTAGCGGAAAATGGGGCACCGGTCACGGGCGATCAGATGATTGTAGTGATCGCAAAACACCTCAAAGCTGGGAATCGACTTGCTAACGATCGAGTCGTCTTGACTGTGATGAGCAATCTTGGAGCGGAACTGGCGCTACGCCGCGAAGGTGTCGAAGTGGTTCGCACTCAGGTTGGTGACCGCTATGTTTACGAAGAAATGGAGCGCTCAGGTACTGTTTTGGGGGGCGAGCAGTCGGGACATCTTTTGCTGCTCGACCGACACTGGTCTGGCGACGGACTTCTAGCAGGGTTGGTGTTCGCCGGGGTTCTCAATCAAGGTGGGACCGCACTGTCCGAGCTGTTGTCGGAGATTCCCGAAATGCCTCAGAAACTCGTCAATGTGGCCGGAGTCGATCGCTCACGTCTGGAGACCGAGGCGAAGGTGCTGGAGGCCATCAGAATGGCCGAAAAGAGGCTGGGCCCCGAGGGCCGACTCTTAGTGCGCTCATCCGGCACCGAACCTTTGATTCGACTGATGGCCGAGGGCCCGGATCTCGATGAGATCGATGGAGTCTTGTCAGACTTGCGAGACGTTGTCGTCGGCGAACTCTCGCTTTAGGGCTCGCGTCCGTCCCGGCTCCCGTTTTGCGAGACAGCGACAGTCGCCTGCTGGTAGTCGCCTGCTGGTGAAGCGTGGGCGGTAAGTCTGTCAGCTTCCGCTCTATCAACCGTCGCGGAGTGACCGTAGGTCTATCGCGGTTCGATGATTCGTCTAAAAACCGTGATCCCGACATAGAGTATCGCGGCCACTGCGAACGAAATGGGAACGGCTGATTTCATGCCGGCGGCAGAGAGTAGTCCGATGATGACGATGCCGACGGCCGAGGCCGGAGCTGCTATTTTACAGTATTTGATGACCTCTAAGCGTCGTTCCAAACAGTTTTTGTGATAGACGGGGGCGCCTTCCACTTGGCTGACGGTGGCGCCTTGAGAACGGACTTGACTGAGTTTGCAGATCGGGCACTTGACGACTTCGTTGTTGGTCCCACAGTTTTTACAAAGTAAGGGCCTTTTGGTTCGGAGCTTTTCAATACCATGGATGTCGTGGTGATTGATCGGTTCATTGCACTTTGAGCAGAGCAGGGGTCGTTTTTCGTTGCAACTCGGACAAGACACTTGCTCCGTCGGATCGATCATCGAGTTGCATTCGCGGCAGCTATAAACGGGCATTGATCAACTTCCTTGCGCGGGTTCAATAACGGCCGACATGGAGCCGGCGCATCGCGGGATCATGGGATCCGCTCCAAAAGCTTGGATGCGGTTGCGTTCGAGTTCGGCCCGCTCTCGATGAGTGGAAAGCACGATCACGCGTCCGCTGGAGTCCACTTCTTTGGCCATTTGGTAGCAAGTTGCGATGGGATGGCCGAAGAGCTTCTGAAGCATCGCGATCACATATTCGTACGTATGATCGTTATCGTCGAGAAGTACAACGTTCCAGGGCGGCAATGTCTTTCGCACCACTTTGGTGTCTTCGCGTTCGAGGACACCAGTGGAACTAGATGGGAGATCTGGCATGTCTACTATAGTTTGCCCTATCACTGTGCGAATCCTTTGACACTCAAAGGGCAACATGGCAGTATTTCCGAAACTGGCGGCTAGAGCCGTTCTCGAAAGTCTTGTCCTGATAGATTCTTGTCCAGCGGTCTTCTGGCAAGAAGCTCAGAGCGCGCATAGTCTTTCCTATGTTAGCGATGAGCGACGTCGCCAGGGGACCGCTGGGCGGGAAGATGTGGACAAGACTTTCGAGAACGGCTCTTGGAGGTCGTCGGAGTTGTCTGCGGGTTCGCCTTGGACGAACGTTTTGTCGGCCTTCTCTATATTTATTTTTTGAGCGGAATAGGACAATCATAGAATGAGCATAGAAATCCTTCGCCCGGGTAGTTTCCACCGCGAGGAGCATTTTTATCCCCGGGTTCTCAATGCCCGCATGCATCCCCTCGCCGCTCACTTCCTGCGTATGCCCGTGCAACGAATGATCGCGCGCTTTTGCCATCTCAATCCGGGGGTGGATCGTCAAGTCCTCAAGGAATGTCTCGAATATCAACCTAGATATTTCCGATGGTCGGGAGCCGACCTTTTCCACGTGGCGACGGTGGACGGTCGCCGGACGATGATCCTAGTGGAGACGAATAGCTGCCCGTCGGGACAAAAGTCCACTCCGCTCTTGAATGAAGAGCAAGAGGAGGGCGGTTATCGGCTGATGGTGGAACGAACCCTGCTTTCCACTTTTCGACGAAACCGGAAGGCTGGAGTCGCCGCGGTTTTGTACGACAAGAACCGCATGGAGGTGACGGGTTATGGGGCCGCTCTGGCTGACCAACTCGACGAGCCGGTTTATCTGGTTCCTTTTTTTGAAGGGGAAGAGAACGCCCATGTTCGCATCGAGGACGACTTCTTGATGATCCGCACGGGGGAGGATGGGAAATGGATGCCGGTCCGAGCGGCTTTTCGTTATGTGACCCAGAAGCCTTGGACCCGGATTCCCCACGGACTGAAGACTCATATCGTCAATCCTATTGTGGCCTGTCTCGCGGGAGGACGAAACAAGTCGACCGCTTCTCTGGCTTACGAGCTTCTCAATTCCGAACTCGCTGGTTCGGGGTTAACGATTCGTATTCCGGAGACCGTAAGGAACGTCTCTAAAGCTGAGGTTCCGCTGATCATTCGCCAGTTGGGAGGCTTTGGTGTGGTGAAGGTTCCTTATGGGAACGCCGGCCAGGGAGTCTACACGATCACCTCCCCATCGGAGCTTGAGGACTTCATGAGTCAGAGTTTTGACTACGAGAAATTTCTCGTCCAGGCCCTGATAGGGAATTTCCAATGGAGCTCTCAAGGCCGGGCGGGTCACTTCTTTCACGTCGGTACGATGCCCAATAAACGCAACGAGATCTTTGTGGCCGACGTAAGAATGATGATCTCGAGTACGCCGGACGGCTTCCGTCCCCTCGCGGTCTATGGGCGCCGCTCCCGAGCGCCGCTAACCGATACGTTAGAGGCCAACGTCTGCTCCTGGGACATGCTTGGGACCAATCTTTCCGTGAAAGAAGGGCCGAATCAGTGGGGGAGTGACACCAATCGTCTTTTGATGATGGACGAGAGAGACTTTAATCAGATGGGAATCGGATTGGATGCCCTTTTGGAGAGTTTTATCCAGACCGTCTTGGCGACCATCGCCATCGACAAAATGGCAGGCAACTTGATTACGGCGAAGGGAAAATTTCGAATGAAGCTTTTCCGCCAATTGTGTGACGACAAAGAACTCATTAAGGAAGTGGAGCAAGCTTATGAAACCGTCCAAAAGACTCAACCCTGAGCAGTATCCGAAAGGCGAAATTTCGAAGTTATGGCTGCCTCTTTACCAAGACGCCAGCGGCCGACCGGTCGACGTTCCTTTCATCTTGGCTCGGGGCCAGCAAGAAGGTCCGACCATGGGGATCGCCTCGGCGGTTCACGGTAATGAACTCAACGGTATTCGCATCATTCATAATTTGATGCGATATCTTGATCTTAGCCAACTTCGCGGTAATGTGTTGTGTGCTCCGGTGGTCAATATCCCCGCATTCAACGATGGACATCGACTGTTTCCCGATGGAGCAGACCTCAATCACGTGTTTCCCGGCAAGCTTGATGGAACTCCGGCAGAACAGTATGCCAGGGCTTTCGTGGGGGCCTTTCTGCCGAACATAGACTACCTCGTCGACATCCACACGGCGAGCGTCGGGCGGACCAATACGATGTATGTTCGGGCCGACCTCACCGATCCGATCAGCAAAGAGATGGCTGAGGCCTTCAATCCCGAGATTGTGCTTCAGGCTAGAGGATCCGACGGAACATTGCGTCGCAACGCTTTACGAAAAGGTATCCCAGCCATCACAGTCGAGGCTGGAAACCCCAATGTTTTTCAAGGAAGGATGGCGACGGAAGGCGATCTCGGAGTTCGTAACATCATGCTGGAACTGGGCTTTCTCGAAGGTGAAAAATTACTGCGCCGAGAGCCCGTTTTTTGTGAGACGTCCGTCTGGCTCCGGACCACCGGGGGCGGTCTGCTCGAACCGAGATTTAAACTCTTTGATCGGATAGAAAAAGGAGCGGAACTGGCCATCGCGCTCGACCTCTTCGGTGAAAAAATCTGCGACTATCGCGCGCCTTACGACGGAATTGTGATCGGGATGTCGGCCAACCCTGTGTCGGTCCCTGGTTCACGATTTTGCCACTTTGGACGCCTTCAGGCGTGAGCGTTTGGCTGCTCTCTCACCTTAAAGATTCCCCCGGTAACCGAATATTTTCCGAGGAAGGCGCCCGCAGAGGGCACCCGGTGTTAGCTGTCGATGCGGCCACTTTGGCTTGGCGCTGTGGACAGCGGGGATGCGACTTTCCCCTAGCTGGAGGGCCCCCGAGGATCGTCTTCCCGCGCATGGGAAGCTCTGCATCGGAGAGCCAACTCTACTCGGTTCTGGCAGCCGAAAGCGCTGGTTGGGATGTCGTGAATCGGTATGCAGCGCTCAAGGTTTGTCGTGATAAGGCTCAGACCTATTTGAGACTCCAGGCCGCGGGTGTCCCTTTTCCTGATACCATGTGGCTCGGTGGTGACTGGACTTGGCAACAGGTGCTAGACCAATGTGGACCCCCACCACACATTGTCAAGTTGGCGACGGGAACCAAAGGACAGGGAGTTTTGTTGTCCGAGAGCCGCCGGAGCCTGCTTTCGATTGTAGAGACCCTTCGTTGTTTAGGGGCTCCCGTCTTGGTTCAACGCTTTCTCACTATCGTCCCGGGATGCGATACTCGACTCTTGGTGGTTGGCGGCAAGGTTCGAGGGGCGGCCACGCGACAAGCCCAATCGCCCGAAGAGTTTCGTTCCAATCTGCACCTAGGCGGTTCCGCCCAAATCATCGAGCCAGAGTCCCGGCAGGTTCAGATCGCTGAGGACGCCGTTCGATGTTTGGGTTTAGAGGTGGCAGGAGTGGACCTTTTGGAAGCGGAGTCAGGCCCAGTAGTGATCGAAGTCAACGGCTCGCCAGGTCTTGAAGCGTCGCCGTTTTTCGTGAAACATATTTGGGACTACCTAGAGCCAAGGATCGGTTGACATTTGGCCTTCACAGGATAAGTGTCAACAGACCCTTAGGTCGAGTGTTAGTCCTCGAGGGCCTTTGCCAAGCTGATCTCGATCGGTTCGACATCCCAGATCTCGTCGGCATACTGACCGATCGTGCGATCACTGCTAAATTTCCCACAACGCGCAATGTTTCGTAGAGCCATTTTGCTCCACTCGTCCTGTTTCGCGAAGGCGCTAGCGGCTTTGCGTTGACAGCGAACGTAGGTCCAGAAATCGGAGAGAACCATGAATCGATCCGTTTTGATCAATTCGTCGAGAATGGGATGAAAGATATTTGGTTCCTCGGGACTGAAGTGGTTGTCGGCTATGAGATCGATAACTTCTCTCAACGGTAGGCACTTTTCATATTCTTTGTAAGGATTGAAACGACTTCGCGCTCGCTCTTCCACCTCTTCGGCGGTCAGGCCGAAGAGGAAGAAGTTGTCATGACCCACACATTGACGAATTTCGACATTGGCGCCGTCGAGAGTACCTATAGTGACGGCGCCGTTCAGGGCGAATTTCATGTTTCCGGTCCCAGAGGCTTCGAATCCGGCAGTTGAGAACTGTTCGGACAAGTCGGCGGCGGGAACCAGCAGTTCGGCTAGGCTCACGTTGTAGTTTTCCAGGAAGACGACTCTTATTCGTCCGTCGACGTCGGGGTCGTTGTTGACAACCTCGGCGACCGAGTTGATCAACTTGATGATTTTCTTGGCCAAAAAGTAGCCTGGGGCCGCTTTCCCCGCGAAGATGAACGTGCGGGGTACTATGTCGGCGGCGGGGTTCTTCTTGATCTCATTGTAGAGGTGAATGATGTGGAGAACGTTGAGATGCTGTCTCTTGTATTCATGAAAGCGTTTGACATGAATATCAAAAAGGGAGTTCGGATCGATCTCGATCCCTTTGTGCTTCTCGATGTACTCGGCAAGCTTCTTCTTCGCCGCGGCCTTCACTTTGCGAAATCGTTCGCGGAAGGCTTTTTTGGGAATATGGTCATCGAGGCTACTGAGGTCTTCGAGGTTGGTTTTCCAGGCGGTTCCGATGGTGCTATCCAAAAGTTCGGTGAGGGCGGGATTGGCATACTGGATCCAGCGGCGGGGCGTAACGCCATTGGTCTTATTGTTAAACCGTTCCGGAAACATCTCCGCGAACTCACTCAACACTCGTGTCCGCAGCAGTTCTGTGTGTAGTTCCGCGACGCCGTTGACCGAGAAGGAGCCCACAACAGCTAGGTGAGCCATTCGAATCATTTTGGGGACGGGACTCACAATGGACATACGATCGATGCGATCCGTTTGCCCAAAGTACTTCTTTCGAACCTGGTCGAGGAATCGTGAATTGATCTCGTAAATCAACTCAAGATGTCTCGGCAGGAGGCGTTCAAAGAGCGATACAGGCCACTTTTCAAGGGCCTCCGGGAGCAACGTGTGATTCGTGTAGGCGAAGGTTTTTTGAGTGAGCTTCCAGGCGTCGGCCCATGGCATGTGGTGGTCATCCAAGAGAATCCGCATCAACTCGGGAATAGCGATGGTGGGGTGAGTGTCGTTGAGTTGAATGGTTGACTTGTCGGAAAACTGGCTGAAGTCATCGTGGTCACGCAAGTAGCGGCGAATGATGTCTTGCAGAGAACAAGAGACGAAAAAGTACTGCTGCTTGAGGCGCAATTCTTTGCCTTGCATCGAGTTGTCGTTGGGGTATAAGACCTTGGAAATGTTCTCTGATTCGGTCTTGGCGCGAACGGCGGCCTCATAGTCTCCCTGGTCGAAGGACTTGAAGTCGAACGCTTTGTCGGCTGTGGAACTCCAAAGGCGGAGGTTGTTCACGGTGTTGTTTTCATAGCCCGGGATGGGGGTGTCGTATGGGACACCCAAAACGTCTTGCGTGTCCACCCAGCGGATTCTTACATCGCCGGTGGAGTCGAGGTAGGCCTCGGTGCGCCCGCCGAAGCGGACTTGTGCCGTATATTCTGGGCGAGCCAATTCCCAAGGATTTCCAAATTTGAGCCACTGATCGGGTGCCTCCATCTGGTAGCCGTTCTCGATCTCTTGACGAAAAATCCCAAATTCGTAACGAATCCCGTAACCGGTGACCGGCAGGCCTAAGGTAGCGCAGCTGTCCAGAAAACAGGCGGCGAGTCGACCCAGACCACCGTTTCCTAGGCCGGCGTCGTTTTCCGTTTCTTCGATGTCAGACAGAGAGAAGCCGAGGTCTTTGAGGGCGCTCTCCATTTCTTCGTGAATTCCAAGATTCAAAAGGTTGTTGCCCAACAGGCGACCCATCAGGAATTCAGCGGAAAGGTAGAACACACGTTTGACTTTACGTTCGTTGTAGGTTTTTTGGGTTGCGCCCCAACGTTGTATGAGTCGGTCGCGCACGGTAAAAGCTTGAGCCCGAAAAAGGTCGTGAGGCGTCGCAGATTCAAAGTCGCGACACTGAGCGAAATGGAGCTGATCCGTGAACGCCTTTTTGAGAATGTCGGCGGTCATTCCGGTGCGGACGTCTTGCGGCGGTTCCGGTTTGCGGGCTCGAGTTTTCTTGGCTTTCGTGGTCGTTCGCGTGGCGCTTTTGCTTTCTTTGTCGCTCATTGAGGTAGGGGACCCTTTCTTGGTTCACTTGTAGTATCGTCGCTGGAAACTTTGTTCTCTATACCCATCTGGCGCGCTACCAAATCGGGTCGTCTGGAAGTTGTTCGCTGTCTGGCGGATTCTTGGCGCCATTGTTCGATTTTCTCGTGATGCCCGCTGAGCAAAACAGGAGGGACATCGAGGCCGCGGTAGCTTGCTGGTTTGGTGTAGTCGGCGTGGTCGAGGCCGCCTTGGTAGAAGCTGTCCTGCTGATAGGATGCTTCTTTGATAACCCCTGGCAGAAGGCGCACGATCGCGTCGACCATCGTCATACTGGCTAACTCTCCACTAGAGACAACATAGTCGCCTAAGGAGAGTTCGCGGTCGACGAGATGTTGGACGACGCGTTCGTCGATGCCCTCGTAATGACCACAGAAGAAGACGAGGTGCTCATGGAGCGCTAACTCGTTCGCGATTTTTTGATCGAACGGTTGGCCCACCGGGCTCGGAGCGATCACCAAGGGGCGTCCGGCTGACGTTTCGAGGATCTCGTCGAAGCATTCAAAGAACGGTTCGGGTTTAAGGACCATTCCAGGTCCCCCTCCGAAGGGGGTGTCGTCGACGATATACTGTTTACCAAGTCCCCATTTTCGAAGCCAGTGGAGATGCAGTTCCAGGGCCCCCATCTCTTGAGCCTTGGCGGGGATAGAGCTATAGAGCGGACTGAAGACCTCGGGGAAGAGCGTGACAATGTCGATACGCACGGACGTTCACTCCTCCATGTCCGGAAGGATCACGACGATCCGCCTGTTTTCAATATCGATGGTAGGGACGTACTGCCGCACTGCGGGAACCCAGTGAATCTTTGAGTCCTCGAGGCTCTCGACGAGGTAGAGATCGTGGGCGGGCGATTGGACAACCTCCTTGAGCGTTCCTAATGGCTTTCCATCTGTCGAGAAGACGTCGAGGCCTTCTAGTTGCCAGTGCCAGTATTCGTCGTCTTCGAGTTCAATGAGTTCATCTTCGGGCACCGCCAGGAAGTGGCCTCGCAAGGATTCCGCTTTCGCCAAGGTGTCGAAGCCTTTGAACTTAATCAGAAAGCCACCAGGGTTCTCCCGAACGCTTTCGATTGTCAACGGTCTAACCGGGTCTTTCTGTAGGTGAGCGAACGCTTTTTCGGTCTGCTCAAAGCGTTCCGGAAAGTCGCTAATCACTTTGACGCGCATTTCGCCCTTAAGCCCGTGAGGCTTGACACACTTGCCGATGGTGACTAGGTCTTTCCAGTAGGGGAATGTTGAACTCATAGGTTAATGACTGAGACGCTCCATGGCATGACGAAAGGGACGGTTGGAGACCGTCCTTTGCGAAGGGATGTGGATATACCTGAAGCCCCTTAGACGAAGAGGCGGCGGCTTTATAGGATCTCGACGTTCACTCGTTTGCCACCTTTGAGAGCGGCGGCTTTAACAACGGTTCTCAGGGCCTGAGCGATACGCCCACCCTTTCCGATAACCTTCCCGGTGTCGGACGCGGCGACGCGCAGTTCAAGAACAGTTTCCCGACTGGTTTCGATCTCTTTGATCTCTACCTCATCGGGATAGTCTACGAGTTGGACAACGAGGTACTCCAGCAGAGTCTTCATTCTGTTAAGAGCCTATTCTTCCGCAGCAGCGGCAGCGGGCTCGGCTTTTTTCACAGGAGCGGGATATTGGTGATCCTTGCCTGTGTGTTTTTTCCAAAGGCCGTCGCGCACAAGAAGTCTCTTGAGCGCATCGGACGGCTGAGCGCCCTTTTTGAGCCATTCTAAGATTTTCTCTTCCTTGAGGATGAGGGTTTGGGGCTCGACCATGGGATTGTAATGTCCCAAAATTTCGATAAAGCGCCCGTCTCTGGGTTTGCGAGAGTCGGCGGCTACGAGTCTGTAACTCGGCTGCTTCTTCTTGCCCACTCGGGTGAGTCTCAACTTGACCATTCTAATGTTCCTCCTGTTTGAACTATGGTTGTGACATCAGATGACTGATGCCCCGTCCTGGGTGTCAAATACTTTATTGTTAGCGAAAGGGGGTCTTGAAGGGGAGGCCTATTCCCTTGATCTTTCGCCTGCCCTTTTTCTTGGGATTCTTGGCCTTTTTCGGCATGCCGGGCAGTCTTGGCATGCCAGGCATGCCACCTCCGCCTGTCAAGCCGGACATCATCTTCTGAAGCATCCCAAACTGTTTGAGGAGTTGGTTGACTTCGGAAACTTCATTTCCCGAACCGAGGGCCACACGCTTTTTTCGTGAGGCGTTGATGATTTCGGGATGGCGCCGCTCTTTGACGGTCATAGAGCGAATGATCGCTTCCATTCGCGAAAATCGACTTTCGTCGACCTGCAGGTCTTTCAGGGCTGGATTGCCACCCATCCCAGGAAGCATTTTTATGATGTCCTGCAGTGGACCGAGCTTCTTGATCTGCTGCATCTGATTCAAGAAGTCGTCTAGATCGAAGCTGTTCTCGAGAATCTTCTGCTCTAGAGCGGCCGCCTCGTCCTCATCCATCGTCTGTTCGGCTTTTTCGATCAGGCCTAGGACGTCGCCCATTCCAAGAATCCGCGATGCCATACGATCGGGATGGAAGACTTCGAGCGCCTGCAGGCGCTCGCCTAATCCGATGAATTTGATGGTCTGACCCGTCACTTCGCGAACGGAGAGGGCGGCACCGCCGCGGGCGTCACCGTCAAGCTTGGTCATCACGACGCCGGTCGTCTTGATCTGCTTGGCGAACTGTTCAGCGATGTTCACCGCGTCTTGGCCCGTCATGGCGTCCACAACCATCAAGACTTCGTGAGGAGAGATCGCTTTACAGGTTCTTTCGAGCTCATCCATTAACTCGGAATCCACGTGAAGGCGGCCGGCGGTGTCGATGATGACGACGTCGAATTCTTCCTTCTTGGCGTGGGCTACCGCGGCTTTGGAGATGTCGACGGGATCGTTCTTGTCGCCCATCTGGAAAACGGGACATCCGATCTGTTCACCCAGCACTTCAAGCTGTTTGATCGCGGCGGGTCGGTAGACATCGGTAGCGGCTAACAGGACTTTCTTGTTCTCTTTTTTACTGAGGTGAAGAGCCAGTTTTCCCGAGGATGTCGTCTTTCCGTGACCATTAAGGCCGACCATCATGATGATGGTCGGAGACTCTTCGGCGAAGGTTAGGGGAACGGCCTCACCACCCATAAGGGCGACCAGTTCGTCACGGACGTGCTTGACCACCAGTTGGCCCGGAGTCAAACTTTTCCAGAGTTCCTCACCGATGGCTTTTTCACGGACTTTTTCAATGAATGACTTGACGACAGAAAGCGAGACATCGGCTTCTAAGAGCGCACGACGCACTTCACGCAAAGCGTCCTTGACATCTTGTTCGCTGAGCTTTCCGCGCCCGCGAAGTTTGTCAATGACACCGCTGATTCTTTCTGACAGTGACTCGAACATAATCCGGCGTAGTATACGGGGCTCAGAACTGACGTGTCAACTGCGACGGGCTCGTTTTGGCCTTTAATTTTCGAAGGAGCCTGTTCGAGAGGAAAAACTCTCCGGCGTCTCCAGCTAGGAATCGGTTTTTGGAGTCGTCGAAGGGGTTGGCTCTGAGTAAAGTTGCAGGATGTCGAAGGTCATCTTCGCCCACTGTTTTTTTGCGCTGTCCTTGTCTTGGACATGATCGCTCAGTACGACCAGGATGAACGTCCCTTTGGGAGCGTAGACGATAGCGGCGTCATTAAGGATGCCGTTGAGTTCACCAGTCTTGTGAGCGACGCGGATGTTAGGTGGGAAGTTCGCGTTCAAGACGTCGTTCCGTTTTTGCTGTTCCAGAATTTCATGCATCTGCTCGGAACCAGTGACCTCTTGGCGGGCGATCTGGCGCAGGAACGACCCTATGTCCTGGGCGCTGGTGACGTTGTCACGTCCCTTGTCGATGGCCTCGAAGTCGAAAATGTCACGCTCGAAGGTGGTGGCCGAAAGGTCGAGCCTTTTGGCATTCTCTTGAACGGCGTCTCTGCCTAGAAGGTCGGTCAGGATCTGGGTCGCGGTGTTGTCGCTCTCTATGATCATCAGTTCGGCGAGTCTCTTGATAGAGTACTGCTCTCCAACTTTAGCGTCCTTGAGTTGTCCAGATCCTCCCACCTTTTGGCTAGCCGTGAGAGTCAGGAGCTCGTCTGGTGAGCGTTCTCCCAGTTGAACTTGGCGATAGAGTTCGCTCAGAACAATGAGTTTCACCAAGGAAGCGGACTCGAATCGCTCGGTGGCGGAAAATTCTAAGTGAAGATCAGTTTCAAGGTCGATGAAGACGATACCGGAACGACCGGGAAAGCCTTTGCGGGCGGCCTCGATCATTGCCTCCACGCGCTGAATCCGCTCTTCGTTGAGCGTCGTTTTGGTGTGCGGGGCTGCCGGGGTAGGAGAGGCCGAAGCCTGGCGCACCACAATGGGGGTTGCTACTGGAGTCGAAGTGATCTCCGCGGGAGAGAGGCTATTCTGGCATCCCGCGAGTCCGAGGAGGGAAAGCGCGAGGACGAGTGTGAGGCGTTTCGTCCCGTGGAATCTCATCTGTGCGGCTTTTCTGCAATCTTTTCAGGTTTCCCCCTGTCGTGGTCGTAGGTTGCGACTCCTAAGAATAGGCACGGTGTCACCGCGTCGAGCCAATCTTGTCGAGGCTCGTTCTGTAGCCAGGAACTCCGGAACCCGAAGAGAAACGCTCCTGCCGTATGTTCAAAGAGATCCTAATTACCCGAGATGAACGAGAAGGCCGCGCGGCGGTGCTGGAGGATGGAGTCCTCTCAGAATTCCTCATCGCCCGCGAAGAGCGACAAGTGGGCTCCATTTATAAGGGTAGGGTCGCCAATGTCCTACCGGGGATGAACGCTGCCTTCGTAGATATCGGCCTTGAGAGAAACGGTTTCCTCTGCGCGGATGACGCTGCGGCCCACCTAGGTGAAGAAGCCTCAGCCAGTCTACGCAAGACAAATATCAGTGACATGATTAAAGTGGACCAAGAAGTCTTGGTACAAGTCGTCAAGGAAGCCGTGGGAACCAAAGGCGCCCGCATCACGACCTTCGTCACGATGCCGGGACGGTATCTCGTACTTATTCCTGCCGCCAACTATACCGGCGTTTCACGGCGAGTCGAAGATGATGTGGAGCGGTCTCGGCTGCGCGTAATCGCGGACAAGATCAAGCCGGAAGGCATGGGGATGATCGTCAGGACGTCCGCCACCGGTCGGTCCCACGAAGAGTTGGAGCGAGAAATGAAGTTTCTCGTCCAGTCTTGGAACCGAGTTCAGAAATCGTCGAAACGACGAAGAGCGCCGGCTATCGTCCACCAAGAACTGGCTTTGATCGACAAGATTCTTCGGGACATCCTGCATTCCGACGTCAACCGACTGATCATCGACAATGCGGAAGAGTACGCTAAGGTTGTGGAACGTCTCGAGGTGACTGCTCCGCGTCTCTTAGAGCGCGTGTTTCTTTACAGTCACCCCGTACCGTTGTTCGAATTTCATAGTATCGACCATGAAATTGAACAGGCCTTGGACCGCAAGGTTTGGCTGGAGTCCGGGGGATACCTCATCATCGATCGGACCGAGGCCTTGTGGGCGATCGATGTCAACACTGGAAAGTATACCGGCAAAACGGCATCGCTCGCAGACACGATCTTAAAAACGAATCTTGAGGCTGTGGGTGAAATTTGTCGGCAACTACGCTTGCGGGATATCGGCGGTATTATCATTGTGGATTTCATCGACATGGAATCCACCAGCGACCGTCGACGTTTGCTGGCGGCCGTCGTCGAGGAACTCAAGAAGGACAGAACCAGAACCCATCTGGTGGGAATGACCGAACTTGGACTCGTTCAGTTGACCCGGAAGAGGGAAGGTAAGGACTTAGACCTGGTGCTCCGTGAGGAGTGCCCCTACTGTACCGGTCGTGGGCGACTACTCTCTCCTAAGACGGTGGCCTTGAGGATTCGTCGAGAAATTCTCCGACGCTTCGCCACTAATAAGGAAGAAGCGGTTTTCGCAGAGATGCATCCCCGCGTGGGGATTGAGTTTTTCGGGGCGGAAGCAGAGGAACTGACGGCGCTAGAGCAACAGTTGGGATGCCCGATCCATGTGAAGGTGGACCAGGATCTGCATCAAGAAGAGTACACCGTTCGTTTGGGCCGTCGTAAAGACATGGCGCGCCGCGTTGAGAAGTTGAACGTGGGCCATCGCGAACGAGTCTATCTCGAGGAGGGCTTCGGCTCTAACAGTCGCAACGCACTGGCGGTCATTTCAGGGAACCTCGTTGAGGCGCTGAACCTCGGAGATCGAGTGGGCGATTTGGTGGAAGTGCGGGTGACAGATGTTGGAACTGGAATGCCTCGGGCCGAACTCGTCCGCTGAACGGTCCCGCTGCGCTCCCTTAACTCAGTGGGTATCTTTACCCATTCGAGGCCGTTTGCTTTTTCGATTATTCGTCCTCGGGCTGCTCACTGGCAGCCTGTTTTCGGGTTGTTCTCAACCTCCCAGAACCTCCTCCACCAACGAACGACAGGCCTCCCAGGCAGTGCGGCCCGAGAGCAGCACCGTCAGGTTGGCGAGTTGGAACGTCAGGAATCTCTTTGACAGCGTGGACGATGCTAACAAGGATGACGTTCTGTCTCCTTCGGAGCTTCAGCTGAAGCTTCGTCAGACGGCGGGGGTGCTAGACAAACTCGATGCTGACTTCGTCGCTCTCGAAGAGGTAGAGAATCTTGACGTCCTCAAGATGTTGAACGAGGCACTCTCTCAGCCCTATCCTTTCTTGGGACTGATCGAAGGGAACGATAAGACCCGGGGAATCGATGTGGCTTATCTGAGTCGAATCCCCGTGGAACAAACGATAAGCCACGCCGATTACGATCTGCCGGATCGCTATGGCGTGAGTCGGAATTATAAGTTTTCCCGCGATTGCCTGGAGATAAGACTAGCGACGGAACCGCCTTTGACTATCTTCGTCAATCACTTCAAGAGCCAACTTGGGTCGAAGAAGGCGTCGGCGAACAAGCGAAGGGTGCAAGCCGAAGCGGTCGTGGAGTTGGTCAGGGCGTCGGCCCGGGAACATCCAGAGGCCTTGGAGATCGTCATGGGCGATCTCAACGATGAACCCGAAAGTTGGGCCTTGGAGCCCCTTTTTAGCGAGTTGATTGATGTCTTCAAAGACTATCCCACCGAGCTTCGGGTAACCCATCGCTTTAGACACGGAGGCAGTTCTCTCGACCACATTCTGCTAAGCAAGGACGCGCAAGCTTATCTGCGGTCAGTCCAAATTTGGAAAGACGCAGCCCTCCAAACGAGCGACCATGACCCAGTCAGCGTGGAGATTCAACTCGATCGAGCCCCAGCCTTCAAAACTACTTCTCGCTAAGCTCTTGGGCCTTGTGAAAGAGTTCTTGAAACTCCCTCATAAGGTCGAAGCCTGCCCCGATCTCTTCTAGGCCGCGCCGAAGTAAGAGAGACTCAAGTTTCGGGGCTCCTTCGTGGAGAAGTTCTAGGCCTGCACGAATCGTTTCTAAGGCGTCCGCGAATCGAACTTTGCCCTCTTCTAGGACCGCTCCGTGATCCGCGGGTATGTCTTTGGGGGGTGCTTTCAGAGAATCCAACTGTCGTTGAACGGACAGAAGCCGTCCTTCGAAAGCTTCCAACTGCTTGACCAAGATGGCGTTGTCATTGGTGCCGAGAGCTTTCTCGACGGCAGCTTCAAGGCGGAGATACTCTTCAGGGACAGCACCGGTCGTCGCCTCGGTCCTTTCCTTGATGACGATGGTGGATTGGGCGCCTTCGGTGGTGTCGGCGTCGAACCTCGGAAGCACGGCTTGGCAGGCCGAGCAGAGTCGGGCTTCGGCGACATTCGTCGCACCGCAACGAAAACAGGATTTGGTCGACGGTGCTAAGTCCGCTTGACGAAGGGCTTCGTAAATCTCGACCAAGTGGTCGGCGGCGACCTTTAACAGTTCGAGCGCTTCTTTAATGGCTTCGTCCGAACGTCGCTCTAATGCGACATCCAGATCCTCGATGCCCTGAAGTTGAATCGTTAAGGCTTCTTCTAGGTCCATCTGGCGAGCTTTGAAGAGAGAAGCTTCCGCGTCTGACGGTTTCGTTTCTTCGAACCGATTTTCCAGGCGATCGTGGTAGTGACAGAAAGCGTCGAGTCGCTCTTGCACCGCTACGAGGGGGAGCTTCCCCTTCAAATAGTGGTGAGCGACTCGAAGGAGCTCTTGGGTGAACGGGACCTCGGAATACTGAGGCCCTTCTCGCGCCTGGGACCTCATGTCGCCAAAGCTTCGGAACAGGTCTTGCAGACTTTTTTTCAGATTCTTGGCGGATTCTGAGGCACTCTCCCAATCGCCCATATCGAGGTCATTGCGCAAGGAGGACACCAAGGGTCTCACCGATGCGAAATCGGACGCGATCTGATTAGCGGCCTTGTTCTGAGGTTCGTCGTGAGCCAAGAACTGGAGTTCGTCTAGGTAAATTCCGTAGAGAGCCCCCAAAATCTGGTCAAGTTCTCCGAAGCTTGCCTGGAGTCGTTGACCGCAGGAGCCAAGGTCAAGAAGTTCGATGATCTCGTCGACTTGGGGAATTTCACTGGGGCTGAGCGTTGAGACGCCCATGGCATTAGGTTGATCGAGCATGTTTGTAAACATTTTTCGAAAGGCCTAGACAAGACCCCTTGTTGTCAGGAAACTGAGAGGGATAAGAATTGAAGTCTGTAGAAGTCTCAATGAGAGAAATTCGGAGGAACACCAGTATGGCGTTTGGCATGATGAACCCTATGATGATGGGCGGAATGGGCGGCCCGCAGATGATGGGCGGCGGCATGAACATGATGAGCAGCATGTTCATGATGATGCAAATGATGCAGATGATGCAAATGATGCAGTCTATGATGGGCCAGATGGGCGGTCAAATGGGCATGGGTGGAATGGGCGGCCAAATGGGCGGCTTCAACCAAGGCATGGGTATGGACATGGGCATGCAAGGCTTCCCTATGATGCCCGGCATGATGCCGATGCCTTTCCCCGGCGGCTTTCCAGGCGGCGGTGGCTATCCCGGCGGCGGTGGCGGGTCTTTCCCTCCGATGTCTGGCGGACCGATGACCGACATCGGCTCCATGCCTCGCAACTCGCGCACCGGACAGGCGTTGCTGAATTCCATTCGCAACAATCCCACCACGGCTCAACCCGGCTACTGCTATCGTGGCGTGAAGAACCATATGCGTAACATCGGCGTGAACCTGACGGGCGGGTCGGCTTATCAGGCTGCCGGCCAGTTAGAGAATAATCCTCGTTTTCGCGAAGTTCGCGTCAGCCGGGAGCAGTTGAGTCGTCTGCCAGCGGGATGCGTGGTGGTTTGGGATCGCGACCCGAGCAATCGCAGCAGCGGAGGCGGGAAGCGGCACGGGCATATCTCCATCTCAACCGGAGATGGCCGTGAAGTGGCGGACAGACCTCGGCGTCAGATGACCAATTACGGACCGAGATTCCGTGTTTTCATGCCGGCCGACGGCGCGGGGCAAGACCGTAACCAGCGCTACGCATGAGCACGACCTTCGATTACTTGACGGAGCAGGATAGGGAGCGCCTTCGGGCTCTCCCTTTTCCTGTTGCCTTGCCGAGCGCGATTCCCGCGGACTGGGTGGCCCAAACGCCTAAAGTCGAGGTTGATGCCTTTGAGGGGGAGGAGGACGTTAGTTTTGAACTGACATTCTCAGGTCCGGACTCGGCAACTCTTCTGTTTATCAGTACGAACGGTGGCATCGGCGATGCTCTGATAGAAGACGACACACCTAAATGCTTCGAGCACTCTCGATTTGGGCGGATCGTGGTTCTCGCTTCGGAAGACCCCGAGGACCCAGAGTTGCAAAGCGATTGGTTTCCGGAAGTTGAGGACTCCCCGTGTTATCACAGCTTTCGCGGAGATGGCGTGTCGGACTCGGACTTGAAGTCTTTCGTCGTGAGTCTTGAACTTTTCACAGCCTAGATTCAGAATCCCGTCGTATTAGCATCCGAGCACGACAACACAAAGGGGCCTCGAGATTTCTCGAGGCCCCTTTTGTACGTTGGCCAGAATGGCGATGCGAGCCGGAAATCTATCTGCCGGTCACGGCTTTGAAAACTCCGTCCGCCCACTGATGAGCGATCTGGGTTCCTTCGGCACCGCTGTAGTGCAGTCCGTCTCCACCGGAGTACTTGGGGGTCAGGCCGCTGGAAGCGACATATTTTCCGTAAGGAGCGACCGCTTCGGCCATCTTTTGGTCGAACTGCTGAATGGATGAGGGGTTCGCATTGTCCTTTTTCGTCTTGGGCGGTCCGACCCAAACGATGGGAATGCCGTGTTTTTTTGCAATTTGACCGATTTTATCGACTTCGGATTTTGGGTTGGAACCGCGAAAGTTGGCTCCAAGATTGACGATGATGACATCGGGCTTTTCTTGGCCGATGAGACTGTCGAGTTTAGGCGCAGCTTGGGACTTTCCGTATCCTACCTTTTTTTCTGAGCCGTCTGCTTTCTTTTCCCAATAGCCGTACTTGTTGGAAGATCCGTTCACGAAAGAGGATGCTGTCGCTCCGGCACTGGCGTAGGTGGAGACTTGTGCTCCTGTCCCCCTGAGTTTAGCGTCAAGGTCTTGGCCGAAGGTTCCGACCGAGTGAGAATCGCCAATCTCTAAGACTTTTGTGCCAGGACCGATGGCCACAGGTGAGGCTGCATTGCCGTTGCTCGCTCCCGGGGAACTCGAGGACGCGGCGCCGGTTGAGGCCGCGCCGGAATCGCCACCCAAAAAGTTAGACACTCCGCCTGCCCCTCCAGGAGAGGCTTGACTGCCGAAGCCGGCTTGAGACGGTAGGAGACTGCCGCTCTGACCGTTTTGTCCGAAAGGAAGACCGGCCTGTTGCAAGAGTGTCAACATGGCCGTCAGCATCTGCTGCATGATTGCCATTTGGGGAGAGGCTCCACCTTGGAACGGCATTCCCATAGAGTTTGCCGTTCCCAGGTCCTGGAAACCCTGGCCGGGGAAGCCCTGGCTAGAAAAGGCGTTTTGGCTAGGGAATACGTTCTGACCGAAGCTTTGAAAAGGATTATTTACGTTCATATTGCCTCTTATCGTTTGAATTCTTAATCAGACTATATAGGGACTCTATGGGGTCCTGGTGGACGGAGGTCGTCAGATGTGAACGCGATGTTAACGTTCTTTGCGGCGCTTGACGGTCAAATAGAGTGTGAGGCCATACGCGAATGCTCCCAGAACCTGAAGGGCCAGAGCGGTCATCGCTGTGGAGACAGGTCCGGAGAGTGGAATCGTGTGAGGGTAGAGCAAGATGCCCAAGAGAACCTGAGAAAGTGCGATGATCCCTAAGCTGAGAGGACGGTCGAGCGAGAGCAAGACGGTACTCCAAATGGCCGAAGGAATGGTGAAAAGTGTGGCTGCGACCATCAAGTAAAACGTCGTCTTGACCTCAGGTTGAGTGAAGGCGGCACCGAAAAGACCTAAAAACGGGGCGGCGACGACCATCCACCCGAGGGCGCAAAGGAACAAGACAGCGAAATATCGTCCACTCTTGCGCACAAGGTTTTTGATTTCTTGCAAGGTTTTGATCTGGTTTACCTTAGGAAGCAGCACCATTTGCAAGGATTCACTTACCAAAAGCAGGGCGAACGCCAGACCCTTGGCGGCTTCGTACAGTCCCACGTCGGAGAGGGCTCCGTAGCGGGCGAGCATTATGGAATCCAGAAACATGAGAGTCACGGTGGCTGAGCGAAAAAAGAAGATCCCGCGCGAGAAGTGCATCAGTTCCGTAAGTTCGCCGTGAGCAAAACCGTTTCGCTCGGTTCCTTCAGGGCGGTAGAGAAGTCGCAGGAGATAGCTGCCAATCAGAAGGGCGGCCCCCGGCGCGAGAAAATAGAGCCACATGAATCGATCGAGGCTCAAGTAGACGCCGCCGGCGTAGCGCCATAGAGCTACGAAAGAAGCCAAACGAAGAAACTCAAAAAGGATACGGCAGGCCGCGCCCCAGGAAAACTTGTGACGGACGTGGAGAGCACCTTCCAGCCCGTCCCAGAGCGCCCAGAGGCTCACACCGATGGACGTCATTTTTAAGAACGGTGTCAATTCCGGTTTGTGCAGAAGATGAACGGCCACTAGGGGAGCTAAAAACCACCCCACAACAGCCACTAACGCGCTGCCGACGAGTTTCAAGGTGAGTCCCGCTCGGACAAGGCGTGCGGTGCGCTCTCGGTCAACGGCCGATGATCGTGAGGCAAGGTTGACGAAGCTGTAGCGAACTCCGAGGTCGGCGATGATAGAAACTACCGTCAAAAAGGCGAAGCAGACGCCGAAGATTCCGAGCTGATCCGGACCCAACAGACGACCGAGTAAAACTTTCAACAGAAAGCCCGCCCCAGTGGCGAAAGCGGTACCGCCCAGAACCAAAGCGAAGTCGAAGAAGTGCGCTAGGCGTGGGGATCGTAGTCTGGCCAACATGGAAGACGGCGCCTTCTCTTGACTCACTACGGTTCCTCCACGGCCTGCGGGGAGGCAGGTTCGCTGGGTGAGGGCGGAAGGCGACGGCGGGTGCGGAACTCGTTGGTTCCCAGCAAAGGGATCCGAAACTCCTCGCCCGCCGGTGTGCGGATAAAAACTTGGACCTCGTACATCCCCTCCGGTTCCGGGGTCGCGAGTTGCAAGGAGAGCTGAATCGACTCTTCCGGGAACAGGATGAATCGTTTAGAGATTTTTTGAACGAACGGGCTGAAACTCTCAGCGCCGCTCGTTTTCACCAGGACGTTTGAGATAAGTTCAGACGTTACAGGGCTTTGACCCCTGTTGGCCAGGACCAGCCTTAGAGGGACGAGACTGCGACTCGGCCAGACCGAGTCCGAGTAAAATCCAGCAAGCTCTAATCGCAGAGGAAAGATTTCGACCACCCTTTGATTCTTTGGATCCTGCACAGACGAGATGGTGACCTTCCCGACCCGGTCGGTAAGGATCATTTCCGCGGCCTGATCGTTGAAGCTGAGGACATACTCTTCTGTCCCGGAGTGCCATCGATAGCTCGCCCCGGGGTTTCGGTTGATGGTCTGTATTCGGTAAGGCACAGCCAGCGCTCCGCCGAGTTCGAGAGCGGCCTGGTCGTTGGGTTTCGGCTTGTAAGTGGGTCGCTGGGGCCTACTTATACTGCCGTCGGCGCCCCGAAACAGCACCTCCGGCCCCGAGCTCAGGAAATTCTGTCCTCGGAGTTTGCACAGGAGCAAGGGCCCAGCGAGATGCTCGGGGTCGTCCCAGCCTTGCAATGGACGCTTTGCAAGAAGCGCGTACAGAAGGCTGAGGCGCCGCGGTTCGGATTCTGAGGCAAGCGTCAAAACGGTAAACCCCGATGAGTTTTGTGCGTGAAGTTCTTGGGCGGCCTCGAGATCGCTCTGTTTCAGCTCGGGAAAAGGAATCGAGGCCCGCCAACTCTCTTCGGTAAATCGTTCGGAATGTTGGCTCAAGGAGAAGAATCCGAAAAGTTCAGACAACGGCAGTTTGGCCTTTTGCGCGGGAATCAGGATCTGCCGGTTGAGTGACTGCTCACCCTTGAGAACACCGAGGGTTAACAGGACGGTTGCAAGGACGCTCGCTAACACGGGGAGGGAGACGCTCCAGGTTTTTTCATCATTGCCGCCAGAAAGGCTCTCTTCTTGCTCGGTCATAGAAGCGGATGTTAGGGCGTAGTGGGCAAGGTCGGCCAAGGCTATGGGGGTGGCCAGTTCAGCGCTTCCCGAGAGCAAGGCACCAAAGATTAACGATACGTAGGTGCCGGTGCGCTCAAAAAAATGCTTTCGACCAAAAAGGATCAGTCCGATCGGTAGAATGCTGAAGAGTGTCAGGCCCGAGCAGGATGGCTCCCACCGAAACGTCCCGGCTATGGGTATCAGAAGGCAGCCTACTCCAAAAAGGGTCGCCGACGAGACGATCATTCCATAGGCCTTTTCGCGCTTGTAGCATAGGTAGGCGAGCACCGGGTAGAGAGCAAGTCCTGTCGCCGGTGACACGGCTGTCGTAGCGAGGATGCATCCGCCAAGTGTGGGCACGGAACCGCTGATGATCGCGGCGACGCTGCAAGCCAGGAAGAGAACCTCCAGACTGTCGATGGGTGAGGTCGAGAGGGCCCACATGGTGTTCGAGCCGAAGAATAGCAAGCCGATCATAAGGACGGAACTCATCGCATTTTTCCAGATATTTTGGGCGACGAGGCCAATAAGAAGCGCGGCTCCGAGCCCTCCGACAGCCATAAAAACGGCTGCCCAACGGAGGCTGTCTCCGGGGAGTCTGGCGAGCCACGATAAGGGGTCAAGCCAAGGTGTCATAGGGTCCGTAAGAAGCCCCTGACCCCGCGCGAGGCGTTCCAGAACCCCTAGCGGAAGGCCCTGGACTGTGACTCGAGCGGCTGCGCAGACCCAGATGGCGACAAGCAGTAACAGGCCGAGTAGCCTCCACCACCAGGATAGCGCTCTACCCATCTGGTTCCTCAATCGTGACGTTCCCAACAGGAATATGCACCTGTTGGCTTTGGTCCGGTGAGAGGTAAAGTCCCAGGGAGTACTCACCGGGGCGTTCGGGTGTGATGAGTGGCAATCTCAAAGGACGCGAATTGAGTTCTACTCTTTGTAGATTGATGCCGGGCACGAGATCAAACTGCTGGCGCTCGTGGGAGTAAAACGCCCAACAGGCCAGCACATCGGTCTTAGGTGGCCAGTGTTCGGGCAGTTTGAGTTCGACGCTGGGAACGAGGAGCGTTCGGGTCGGCCATTTTCGGTTCCCAAGCAACGGCTGGTCGGGAAGCGACATCGACGCCACGGTGAGCTGTGACAGAAGCTCGTCGAAATCTAACACAAACGGTTCCGGTGGAAAGCTGAGTCCTTCACTGCCGGGGTCCGGAAACCAGCGAGCTACGAGGTCGTATCGACCATTGTTGTAGGGCGGCACAAACG
This sequence comes from Candidatus Xenobia bacterium, assembly GCA_037968995.1. Taxonomy (GTDB): domain Bacteria; phylum Vulcanimicrobiota; class Xenobia; order Xenobiales; family JADMJV01; genus JAEXNA01. Next base: position 387 of record JBBKWP010000465.1, on the reverse strand, counting down.
GGACTTGGTGTTCACGCGAGGCTACCTGAGCTGCGGGGCGGGGGGAAAGACGAAGTTTTAAGACTTCCGATGGTGGACTCTCCATTCCGTCGTCGGTTCGTCGAGTGGAGAGTTCCAGAACTCCAGACAATTTTCCATAAACTTGACTCGCTGTTTCCAGGGTCAAGTTGTAGACCCGCCCCCCTCTCAGAGGGGCTTCCGGTAGTTTGAGCCGGGCGGCAACGGTGGGGGTGTCGGGAATTTGCGGTTCCACTGTGAGATTGGGCAATCGCGAGGGATCGATTTTGTAGATCAGTCGCAATCGACGGCCTTCTTGCTCGCGATGGATGAGCTGGGCCCCAGGTAAGGGGGGCAGTTCTTGGCCTTCGTCGTTGCGATAGTAGACCC
>JBBKWP010000464.1:0-3547 GCA_037968995.1 Candidatus Xenobia bacterium | reverse complement strand
TATCGTGATTTGCTGGTAATGTTATCACACAAGCGAGCGACCGCTAGACAGTGTGATACTGCGTCGATCAGAACTTGAGGCGCGCCGCGAAAGATGCCTTTGTGCCAGCAAACGACAATCGAGTCTAGGATCTGCAGGGAAGGGAAGCCTTTTTCTAACTGTTCACGAACTTGCGCGGTTAAAGCTGAGCCAGCATCGCCTTCGAAATTCTGATGGATGGTAAACCTTTGGTCGAAATTTGGGACACCGCTGGATGTCTCGCTCCAGCCCTCTCCGGGTGTGCTGTGAAAGAACTCCCACGATTTCGATTGGCGGGGAGAGATCAAGAGCCCACTTGGCTCTTCGAGCCAAGCTCTGACGCGGGTCCAGTGATTGCTCCGTTCGCTGTGGCCGCCACGGCTTTGATAGATGTCAACTTCGACCCTTACGGACTCCACCTCACCGGTCAATCGAGAATACAGCGCCGGGGTTTCGAGTTTGAGCCCAAAATGCTCGGCCACTGCCCCCCAGCAGAGGAGCATTTCGCGCTGGTTTGAGACGGACGTTCTGTAGCCCCAGGCAATGAGACCTCCAAGGATGACGACGGTCCCGATCCCGATCAAGAGAGAGTCCATGACCCATGGAGTTCCGGTTTAGCCTTATTGGACCTTCGTGGCGAATCGGGTGTGGCGCGCAATTGGTCGCCCATAGGTCGCCAGCCCTCAAGTTTTAGAAACGTGGTCAGCAGAACGTGAGCGAAGGAACGTCGTAACGAAAGGGTTGCCTCGCGGGCGTCTCTCGCTCTTAGACCCTAAGACCTGCGGTTTGCGAATGGGTGGGTCGGTGGGGGAGGGAGCCCCTTGGTTGTGGGGTTTGTAGCTTTGGTCGAGGGAGATTGTGTGCCTATAGTGTGCAGACATCTTTTGAGCCGCTATCAACAAGCTATGCTAGACGATTTATTTAATGTTCGCCCACCCTGGCCCAACTTCGCTTCTCCAGTCGGAATCGAACTCGCTGCGGTAACGTTTTTCAACTCGACCCAGTACGGGGTGGCCGCTTTTGCGACAGGCGTCGAAGACACAGTCTCGGTAGCTTTGGGGTTTGTTGCGGTGCCCGTGTTGGTCTGCGAACAACCCATTATGAAAGCGGCTGTCATGAGCAACATGACTATGAGTCTTTGTGGGTTTACATAGTTCAGCTTCGGCATGGGGCAAGTTGCAGGAGCGCCCAATTGCCACCTTCTCACCGCCGGCCAACTGAGTTCGAAACCTTGAAAGAGCATTTGATTTGACAAGAGAAAAGTTGGCACTCCATAGGCACATATTTCGTAAGGAGGATTCGTCAAATCCCACAACCACGGGTTTCCTCGGACCCAGATTCGCAAGCGCAGCGCTACGAAGTATCCTGGCGAAGAAAAGAGTCAATAAAGCTACTGGGGTGGAAGCAGCTCCAGCTTCAGGTTCTCGAGCAGATTCGATAAAAACTTCTTCGTCGGTTCATCTAGCTGTGCGGGGGAGATTCCCTGCAGGGCAAGCAGAAGTGTATCTCTACCAACCCCACCATCCTTGTTGGGCGCCTGGGCGATGGCATCATCCAGATCTAGACCCCGAGTATGTAGAAAATGGAGGTCGATCAAGTCTCGTGGCTCTGCTCTTCCGACAAGTGCGCAGATCTTATTCACTGCTAACTCTTCGGGCGTATCGATACGGATGTCATAATCCTCGACTCCAATTGGCTCAGACACGGCATTGACCGTTTCTAGGACAAGGTCGACGAGAGTCGTTTCTTCGGATCGGGTTACACGAAACCGACGAAAGTATGGTGTCGTTCTTAGCGCTTCGAGATTGCCGCCTATGCTGGAGACGGTGTCTTTCAGAATGTCGGAGCCAATCCTGAAAGCATCTTTGTCCCGCGTGAAGAGGTCAATGTCACGAGTCATTCTTTCGTGACCATAAAAACCTATGAGAGCACCCCCGCCTGTTAAGAAAAATGAAGGGTCCTTAAACGCTCTCAAAATATCGAATTGAAGTGAGCTAAGATGACCAGGAAATTCTTTCGGCGTCACGCCAAGCCTCCAGTAGGGATTCCCAGAATGAAGTCATACGGCCCAGGTGTTGCTTTATACTCGGCCATCTATCCGCGATATCTTGAGGTGACAAGTACGACCATACTTCAGCAACCCGAGCCTCGCGAAGCAATCGCGCGGTGTAGAGGCTTTGTTCTTGGTGCCCTTCAGCACCAGCCAAGATTCTTCGAAATCCCTGGTCGTCAACTTCTTCCGACCAGAGAAAGTACGGTCTACCCTGAGTATCAAGCGATGGTTGTACAGGAAGTGTGGCCATATCTATGGATTCGCTTTTTGTTGTTCTGAACCTCGCATAGGCGGAGTTTATCTATTCAACTTGGCACACCATAGGCACACTTTTTGATATCCTTATCTCAAAAGAATCTACAACCAAGCCATTCCTCGAACCATGATGCGTTCTTTGCGAATGTGGAAGAGTTCGTCCTTCTGGTCCCAAGTGGTGCATAGGAGTGAGATTTTATGGGGTTCTTGTCGCAGTCTGTACCACTGAGTATTGACTGGTGGCGGCGTGTTGGACTTCGACGGAGACGTAGCGGCTTCGCCTTGAACGCTGGGAAGCTTGCGCCAATGGGTCGCCCAGCCTAGGGCCCTGCGCATTGCGGAACGGTCATCGGATATCCATGCCCATAACAGTCTGATAGCGCCTTCCCAGAAAGCCTCGAATGGGAGTTCTTCTTTCGCTCGTTTACAGGCTTCGCGATAGCCGAGACTGTCCGGGGTTCCAAAAAGTTTTCGGCCGAGATCTCGAGCTTTTAGTAATAGCTCGTGATTTTCGTGTCGCTCGTTGAAGCCCTGGCAAGACGCCAACTCTTCTTCCGTTATCATGCTTGTCAAGACGTAAACGTCATACGGGTGTTTTTCACTACCGGGTTTGGCGTGGTCCGTACCACGCGTAGTCAACCAGTCTCCCGCTGCAACCGTTTTCAAGACAATCCAAGAAAACGGATGAGGCACTTGCGTATACAGTTCAGGGCTTTCGTTGACGAGAATCCTTGTGGTCGACTCCTCCACCGCGAATGCCTCCGGAGTCTGCGGACCAGCAGGTCGACCTTCACTACCTTGTCGGGATGGTCGTCACCCAGTGGTTTTTCAAACATGGAGTGGTTGGCCGTTGCATTGTAACTGAGCGAATCCAGAAGTTCGCGAATGCTGCGCGCCTTGTCAGGATCAGTGAAGATCTCGATTCGAAGGAAGAAATCCAGATCTAGGGTTGACCGTACTTCCGGAACGGAGTCCAACAAGGTCTTTTGTCCCTGAATGTGACTCCGTTTTAACTGCAGACCATAGCCCCCTCCTAGAATCAGACCGGATGATGCCGGAGAGCTAAGAATCTCGGACGTAAAGAGAGAGTTTCTCACTGCCGCCGAGGACACCATATCTGGTTGCAGAGGCGGTACCGGTAGCGATGGAGCGAACGGCGGTCGCCGAGAATAATCGTGCCCAGATTTCATCTTTCGAAAAAGGCGTCTTGCCGATGAATCC
>JBBKWP010000463.1:0-14104 GCA_037968995.1 Candidatus Xenobia bacterium | reverse complement strand
CTCAGTGACCATCCAGTCAGTCATGTCTTCAATGAAATAGCTGCCGGCAAGCGGATCCACCACGTCGGCAACTCCGGTTTCGTATCCTAGAACCTGCTGGGTGCGTAGAGCGATCTCCGCCGACTTTTCGGTAGGCAAGGCCCAAGTCTCGTCCATGGCATTGGTATGGAGAGACTGGGTTCCCCCCAAAACAGCGGCCATAGCCTGATAGGCGGTCCTGACGATGTTGTTTTCCGGTTGCTGAGCAGTCAGCGAGACTCCCGCCGTCTGAGTGTGGAATCGGCACTTCCAGCTTTTGGGATTCTTGGCGTGAAACCACTCTTTCATCACCTTAGCCCAGACAACGCGGGCGGCCCGAAACTTAGCGATCTCCTCGAAGAAATTATTGTGGCAGTCGAAGAAGAACGAGAGTCTGGGCGCGAAACTGTCCACATCCATTCCCCGTTCCAGGCAGGCTCTGACATAAGATATTCCGTCATATAGCGTGAACGCAAGTTCCTGAAGTGCGGTAGCGCCCGCTTCCCGTATATGGTAGCCGGAAATTGAGATCGAATTCCATTGGGGAACTTGAGCGGTGCAAAATTCCACGGTATCGACTACGACTTTCATGGAAGGTTTGGGTGGAAAAAGGTACTCTTTTTGAGCGATATATTCTTTCAGAATATCGTTTTGCAAGGTACCTCGGACGTCACTCCAGCTCACCCCTTGTTTTTCCGCGACCACAAAGTACATCGCTAACAGGATCGCCGCCGGGCCATTGATGGTCATGGAAGTGGAGACTTTGTCCAAGGGAATGCCCTGAAACAGCACTTCCATGTCTTGCAGGGTGTCTACGGCGACCCCACATTTTCCCACTTCTCCGAGAGAGCGGGGATGATCAGAGTCGTACCCCATCAGAGTGGGCATGTCGAAAGCGACAGAAAGTCCGCCTTGGCCGTCGGCCAGAAGCTTGTGGTATCTCTGGTTGGTTTCCACGGCGGTCGCGAATCCCGAAAAGAGTCGCATCGTCCAGAGTTGACTTCGATAGAGCGTTGCGTGGACACCGCGCCGAAACGGATAGTCGCCTGGCAGGCCGACATCGTTGAGATAGTCTCTGCTGTGGCCGTCGGTGGGGTCATACAGAGCGCGATGCCGGTAACCACTCTGATTGAGGAACTCTTGGCGCCGGGTTTTGGACCCTCCCCCCTGCTTTTTCTCCCACTCGGCCCGCGCTTGTCGGATCGATTCTAAACGCTCCTGACCGGGTGTCGGGCTTGGGTTCGGCTTAGGGTTCGGCTGGGTTGATTGGCTCATGAATTCCTCCAATGATTGACCGTCGCGTCTGGTCTCGTCTTCCCCTTACCCTCTCAGGGTGCCTTGAAAACTCGTCCTGAATTCTTCTTAGCGCTTGAAAGACGGATTGCTGGAGTTGACTGGTTGCGAACGAACTTAACGGGGTTCGCCGCCACAAAGCATCGAAGTCTTTCCCGAGGGCCGGCCAGTGACGATCGATGCGCGAAGATGTTGGCAGGCTTTCCAATCGCAGGGCTAGAGTCCTAGTGGGCACGAAGCCTCGGTTGGTCCGAACCGCGAATTCCGTGAAAAGAGGCAACCGTCGCATCCGGTCGATCCGCGAAGCGGTGAAGAAGCCTTCGGCTCCATTTTGATGAGCTTCATTCCACCAGGCTCGGGGCGGCGCCTCTTCCAAAGTACGAATGAGGTATGCACTGGTCGGTTCGACAAAAAAACGCCCACTAGCCCTATGGAGAGCGGTGAGCCTCAAGGCCCATCCCACTGGCTCCAACGACTTTCTCAGTTGCTCGAGAGTTCGTGGACTATAGACCAAAAAGCCGGTGCGTCCCGGGAGATAACTAGGTTTGATCCAAGAACCATGGCCGAGTCTTCTCAGGAGAACGTTTCGTGGACCAGCCAAGCAAGGGCCAGTTTCCAATCGTTTATTCGAGATAGCAGAATCCGTGCCGACTGGGCATCTGTGGTGCGTCTTCCGGCTGCGCGGCGGCTCGAAAGGTACGTTCACCCACTGTCACCTCTCCGCCCAAGGGCAGGACACCGCCTTCGGCAATCATTTCGGCCGGAAGAGTCTCAAAGACAAGACGAGTTTGGGTCATTTCTGACTCTAGGTCATCATCTTTAAGGGTCGTGGGAATGGCGTGGCAAAGGTCGGGCAGCCCAAACTGCGCCATTCCAAAGGTGCGAAACCAAAGGTGAGCCTCGTCGCGATGTGTCATGCCGCAGTTGATGAAAAGGTAGGAGTGGTATGCCGTGAGGTCCTCTGGACGCAGCAACAACAGGGTTTCCGCGGTGATCATCGTTTGCCCCTCGGGGAAAGCTACGCCGGCGGCTCCGAGTTCCAACAGCCTCCATACAGGATGGCACAAGGCGTGGAGTCGAGTTAAGGGAGTCGATGGGCGCCATCCGTCATCGAGCAGAAACACAAGCACCGAGGCCCCCGACTCATCGAGCTTGCCCAAAAGTCTTTCGTCTTTGGCGCCTAATCCATCCGTCATAGCCCGTTTCACGTCGGGTGCCACACCTTCACTATCGATCAGAATGTGCCACTCGGCCTTCTGTCCGTGAGTTCCTAAAGGCGCTACCAATTCTCCAAAGCTCACCATTCGAGGCTCTGTGGCAGCACCCCACCGAGCCGGGTCCAAGGACTCTAGGAGAGGATAGTCGGCTAGCAAACGATGAGTGAATTCCGTCATCAGATTCTTCGGCATAGCTTCAAAGAAGACAACGGCGTGTGACAACCCCCGAACCGGGAGGGGCAGTAACGGTTTATCGACTTGAGACATCTAACTTCACCTCAACATGAGTAATTTTGCCTTTACGTAAGAGTTCGAATTTCACTTTGTCTCCGGGCCGGCGCCCATCGAGGTAGTTGGACAGGTCGGTGAGACCAAGGATTGTCTCAGCGTCGGCTTTGAGGATGACGTCACCATTGGCTAACCCGCCGATAGCCCCTGGAGAGCCTGGAACGATTCCCCGGATCAAGACTCCCTTGTTGGCCTTTAGACCGTAGCTTTGAGCGAGATCTCGGGTGACCGTATCCCCCTTGATTCCCAGCCACGGTTTACTGCTGACGGATTCAGAGGTGCGCGCCAAAAGGGCCTTAGCCACCATCATGGCGTGGTCTACTCCAATTGCAAAACCTAGCCCTTGAGCGTGCTTGTAGGCCTTGGGCCCTGTATAGACCAGAGTGTTGATGCCGATCACACGCCCGTCAAGATCAACCAAGGCGCCGCCGGAGGACCCAGGATTGATGGCTGCGTCCGTCTGTATCAGATCTTGGTACTTGACTCCGCCGGTCTCAACTTTGCGGTCGGTCCCGCCCACCGTCCCGATGGTGACGGAGCTAGAAAATCCTAAAGGATCCCCAATGGCGATGGCAGTTTGCCCCAGTTTGATGGCTTTTGAAGAGCCGATCTTGGCGACCGGAAGCTTGCTCCCTAAAATGCGAAGAATCGCAAGGTCGTGTTGCGGCGCCAGATACATAATTTGGGCCGTGAATTCTCGCTTGTCGGTCAGTAGTACGCGCACCACATCGGCGCCGTCAATGACGTGATTGTTGGTGAGGATGTATCCGTCAGAACGAAAGATGACACCTGAGCCGATCCCCGGCTCACCTCCGCTCTGCCGATAAGTTCGTATCGATACGACTGACGGACGAGCCATTGCGATGGCGGCGACCCGACGCTCTTCGGTGTCTGCGTGAGTTACCAGAGTAGAGAACATTACAGCTCCCAGCAGAATCCATAATTTAAAAAAGTTCACTAGTAAACCACTCGCTCCCAACGACGTCTCTCGTGAGGATGCCGATATCGATAGGCCAGCAGGCGGCTCAACTGGACGAGGTAGGCGATGACTTCTCGGCTTCCCAATTTGCTACGACCCTTTTCACGGTCGGTAAACACATAGGGGATTTCGGTGAATGTCTTATAGCGGCCCCTGACCATGACTTCAAGACCAATCTTGAAACCGATGGGATCTAGAGTCACGCCTTCTAAGACTTCGCGGCGAAAGAGAAGGAACCCAGAAGTGACGTCTTTGGCTGGGCACAAAAGGCTCCCCAGAATCACGGCGACTCTTGAAATGATCTGTCGAAACAAGGGCCAATCACCCATCCCGCCGCCCTTGATGTAGCGACTTCCGACGGCGACTTCCGCATAGCCAGAAGTCAAGCTCTCCAGTAGGTCGGGTAGGATGCTTTCGTCGTGAGAGCCATCTGCGTCCATAACCCCAAGATATTCACCTCGGGCCGCTCTCCAGCCTTCGATCACGGCCGAGGCTAGGCCGAACTTCCCTTCGCGTTTGACGACAAGTATCCGCAATGGTGAAACAGGCTGGTAATCTTGGGCGAACTGCGCCGTCCCGTCGGGGGAATTGTCGTCCACCACGATCACTTCGACCGTGGTATGGAAACGGGAGGCGACTTTGTCAAGGCGCGGCAAGAGAATTTCGAGCGATTTGCGCTCGTTATAGGTCGGTACCACCAAACTTAGCATTCACAGACTGATCACTTTCCAAGCGGTCAATAAGACCTCACAAATTTTCGCCATGTCGGCCTGCGAACCGACCGCGATGCGCTCTTCTGCTGCAATAGCGTCCAGTGATGATAGGCATGACATGACTTGAACGCCTTGTTCTGAGAGAACGGTCAGTTCGCTGATGACCACGGAGTCGTCAATCGACAGTTCCACGGCGTCATTGACCAAGACGATCGCACGTGGCTTCACGGCACCGTGGGCCAACGCCTTCAAGAAAAGCTTCATCAACTTCAGGCCGAGATCAGCGTTTCCTCGACCCAGGGATTTTGAGCCCAAAAAGATGACAATATTCTTCTGTTTAGACGAGGTGGGAAGACGCTCTGGCAAGCCTTCTTCGAGTTCGGCAAAATCGCCGCGGATCATACGCAGGTAGTAATTGAGGTCTTTTTCCGCGAAACTCGGGGGTACTGTGGGTTTCATTGATTCTTCCCTTCCACGGCCCCTGGGTCTGCCCCTACACTAAGTAGGGCATCGGAAAAGTTCATTTGACTAGAGGGCAGGTTTGAACGTCTTCGGCTGGGCAAGATCGGGAGAGAAAATCCTCCGTGCACCGCGATAGTGCTCCTCATACCAGCCAGTGAACAGCGGGCTAGTTGTGACTCCTATACTTGATGAAGCGTGGAGCAGTTGACCTTTCCCCGCGTAGAGACCCACATGGACAATCCCGTCATGATCACCGAAGAACACCATGTCCCCTGGTTGGAGGTCTTCTCGTTCTACGGGAGTGCCAATGAGGAACTGTTGATCGGCGTCGCGCGGAATGGTGATCCCGTAGCCGCGGTAACTCACGTAAGTCAGTCCAGAGCAGTCGATGCCTTTTTGACTCATTCCGCCCCACAGATAGGGTGCTCCGGTGAATTTTCTTGCATCATCGACGACTGCGGTGCCGTTGCCACCGATGGCGGAACTCTCTACTCTGACTTGGCGAGCGCGTACCCATCCTAGACCGTCCGGTAGGAGAACTTGATACCAGAGTTCGTCGTCGACCATGCTGGTTTCCGGGGCTGCGGAGTCGTAGGGCTTATCGCTCTTGAGTGGCAGTCGTGTGGACAGTAGAGCGCTCGTCAGTATGGGCGCCTTAAGGTTCGGCTCAGCGCGCACCGATATTGAGGGATAGGCCACGACAACGCGTCGGAGGTTGGTCGGAGCCGGTCTCTGGGCGAGAGACTTAGAACGAATCCATCCCGGATAACCCTGTTGAGTTCGGAACTGGTCTCTGACGATCACCGAGCACCAACCTTCGGCGACTTCTTTGACCTCAACGAGGTCCCAGAGCAGGGCTTGGGTCACCTGCTCGCTTTGAGTGCTGGGCGAAAGGTAGACCGGGGCCAACGGAACTTTTACAAAAGCTGGTCCCTTGACTTGAGCCAGGAGCGGCAGACTGAACAGGAGGAGAAAGAGTGCGGTCAGCCATCGTGACGTCCAGCGACACCGGAAACTCAAATTTTCTCCAAAGCCTTGGCCGGGGGTACTTTGAGTATATCACCGGGGAAAATGGCGAAATCTGGAGCTTTCAGGCGATTGAAACGCGCGAAAGCGGATGTGATACTCGCTCCACCTTCCGGGTAGAATTTGTTGGAGATCACGGAGAGCGTGTCCCCTGCGACCACTTTGTATAGTTGGATTTTTCCCGCTCCCTGAGAAAGAGCCGACGAGTCCGGGCTTTTGTCCGCACCGGGTTGGCTGGCGTCCGTACTCACTTCAGGCTGATTGAGAGGGTCATCTTCTAAGAGAGGATCCGTGGTCGTTCCCACATCCTCCAGGCCCGCGGCCAGTTTTAGCTGTTCATCGAGGAGTTGCAGGTCCGCCAAATGCTTTTCGAGCTTCTCGATACGGTCTCTAACAGCAGTGACTTGAGCGGAAAGGTCCGCTTGTCCACGCTCCAAGTTTGAGGTGTCGATGGTGACGGGCGGATTGGGACGGAAACAGATGAGCAAAGCGTTGACGATTAGCAAACCGATCATCAAGACATCCTTGGGGCCGACCGGTGGGCGTTGTAAACGGCGTGTCATCTTCTCCAGGGTCTTCTCAAGGTAACGTTGCTGCTGTTCGGGTGAAGCGCTCACTTCATTTACTGCCGGCTTCGCGCCGGCGATGGGTGGTGCGGGAACGGCCGTGGGAGCCCCGTCTCCTGACTGGGGTTTACCGTAGATGCAGAAACCGTTCGCGGCCTTCAGACTGGACCCGTCCTTGTAGTAGAACTGGCGGTCCTTGGCTTTGGGATCGATTCGGTAGAGAACATGGTCGTCCTCGGGAAAGAATCGTTTATGGACACCGGCTTCCTCACTGGTGACATTGATCTCTTGATTGGGGTGCGTATGGAACCATCCCACGACACTCCGATTAGGATGCCGGGCGGCGGCGATTCGTCGCGCCCTTTTCCAAAGGCTTTCCTCGAATCTACCGGTTGATTCATCACCAATCGGGCTTTCTATGGCATCTTCGATCAACAAAAAGCTCGAACCGTCAGATCGGCGTCCCGGTCGGCCAACAAGGAGACCAACTTGTTCTCGGTGGCTTTCGCGATTGGCGAAATCATCGAGAGCTTTGAACAGAGGGTATCGTAGGTACACGACGAGGCGCGGGTCGCTTTGACCTATCTGAAAGTACTCTTCCGGTTCCGCAATCTCGGACTTCATCACGTCAGCCCTTTCTCGCTGGATGGAAGACGGCCTGTCCGGCGTCGTCAAATAAATGGATGGAATCGGCTTCGAAAGACATCCGAACATCATCGTCGATGGAGATTCGGACTCCGGCTTCGGTGCGGACCGTCACTCCGTCTCCTGAAGGCAATCGACAAAAAAGAAAATTCTCCGAGCCCAAGGGCTCGACTACGTCGAGTTTGGCGGTGAACGCGACGGATAAATCCTGCTCGCCTAAGACTTGGATTCTTTGGGGCCGGATACCCACCGTCACCGACCCGGAGAGCTTCCCCGCCCCCTCTGGGACCTTAAAGCGAAAGTCTGGATGCACGATATCGGAATCCACCACGGTAGCTTTGAAAAAATTCATTCCCGGCGATCCGATGAAACCTGCCACGAAGAGATCGACTGGCTCTTCATAGAGCATCAGTGGACTGTCACACTGAAGAATGTGGCCGTCCTTCATGATCACGATCCGGTCACCGAGGGTCATCGCTTCTGTTTGGTCGTGAGTGACGTAGATGGTGGTCACCCCCAACTTGTGATGGAGGCGTTGGAGTTCGGCCCTCATCTGGACTCTGAGTTTGGCGTCCAGGTTAGAGAGCGGTTCATCCATAAGAAAGACTTGCGGGCGCCGGACGATGGCCCGACCCATAGCAACACGCTGACGCTGACCGCCAGAAAGCTCTTTGGGTCGACGTTCCAACAGATGTTGGATGTCGAGCAGAGTCGCGGCTTCTTCCACCCGGCTCGCGATTTCCGCCGCAGGATAGCGGCGAAGCTTGAGACCGAAGGCCATATTCTCAGCGACCGTCATGTGTGGATAGAGGGCATAACTTTGAAAGACCATTGCGATGTCACGGTCCTTGGGCGACACGTCATTTACGACGCGATCTCCGATCTTGATCTCGCCCTCGGTGACCTCTTCAAGTCCGGCCACCATCCGAAGAGTGGTAGACTTGCCGCAGCCGGACGGACCGACAAGAACGAGAAACTCCCCATCTCTAATCTCTAGGTCGGCGCCCTTGACAACGTGAACAGATGTCGGTCGTCGGCCGGGCTTCCAAAGCTCCCACCAGCGTCGCGAGGTCGGCTCGGAGCCTTGATAAATCTTATGAATCCCTTGAAGGGTAACTCCCGCCATGGCTGCACCTCAGTGAGCAGTCTTACAACTCGGCGCAGGAGCGTTCCTGCACAGGGGATTGCGGATCCTGGACCCTATTCGACCGGGAAATCGGAGCCCGCCATGGATTTGTGCATAACCGACGCGTTCTGCATGCGCTGAAGATGAGCATAAGCCTTGTTCCAAAGGGCTTGAACCTCGGGATGCTGCTGGGTAAATTCAAGTCCACCACGAAAAGCCTTGCGACGCTCCTCCTCGGCTCGCGACCAGACGACGAGAGCTTGAAGGCTCAATCGAGGCATTTCAGTCATTTCCAGTTCCAGAGTCACATTCATGTAAGTGTTGACCTCCAGCAGGCCCTCACACTGAATTTGAGCGCCGTGTAGCGAGAGGTCCACAGTAACGGCGCGAAACCCGGGAAGCTGTTCGCTGAGAACCCTTACGCTGACGGGGAGTCGCTCGCTTCTTCGAGCCAACCGTCCTAGGTCAGGTCTGGGAACGTTGGCCATCAGGGCGGTGCGCCTGGCGAGGTTTTCGGAGTCGGCGACGATATGAGCGATCAGCAGAGACGATCCGTCCGGAAGCGGTCGGAAGGAGTCGACAATCACTTCTAGCTTGACGAGTTCTAACTTTCCGTCAATGGGAACATCGAGTCCGATCTTAGAGGCCGTTCCCACTTTTGGCTTCTTCTTCGTGGACCGATAGGTCAGAACGGAGCCAGAGAGGTCAATAAACTCAACCTTTTCAGGTCCAAAAAAACCGAACATCGTTATCCTCGCCCCTATAATTATCGGCCCCAGCCCAAACTCCCATTTCGATCCTACTGTTCTTGTGAGGAGACCGCCTTCCTCTTAGTTCTTGGGAGCAGTCCACTCCCTCCGCAGCCACTTGCTCGCTCTATCAAAGCTGCCATGAAAGGCCTGGCTTCCTGTTGTCGCGGTCCAAAGACATTCTTCAGGGAGAAAGATGAGTTGGGCCGTTTTTGCGTTCCATTGGACAGCGATGGTGTTTGTGTCCACTAAATTTAGGACCACGCTTTCGTCTATCCAATGCCGAAAGCGTTCGCACGAACATTGCAAATGAAACTGGCTTAGGATGTTCATAGGGTCTGATATGATGAGCGGCAGGTTCCTCCTCCTCGTGCCTTGTACTAGATAGACCCCGGAGGCAGAGTCTCCAGGGTCTATCTTTTCCCTTAGGATGTTACATGAGTGTAGGTGTTGACCAAAAAGTCGAAGATTTCGAGTTGACCGACAATAAAGGTGAGAAACGTAGTCTTGCAGAGGCGCTCAAAGGCGGCCCCGTTGTTCTAGCTTTCTTTCCTCTGGCTTTTACCGGAGTCTGCAGTGCGGAGATGTGTGAGTTTCGTGACAGTTTGAAGTCGTTCGAGGCGCTAAAGAGCACCGTCTTCGGCATTTCCGTGGACAGTCGCTTCTCCCTGGATGCGTTCTCCAAAGAGCAAAACCTGAACTTTCCGTTATTGAGCGATTTCAACAAGGAGGTCAGCCAAAGTTTCGACGTCCTCTATGAGGAATTTCTCGGAATGAAAGGGGTCTCGAAGCGTTCCGTCTTCGTCATCCGACCGGATTTCACGGTCGCCTACCGTTGGGTGACTGACAACGCCGGTGAACGGCCTGACCTGAGCGAGGTTACCAAGGTCCTAAGTTAAGCCTTCTGTCAGCGAACCGCTAACCATCTAACGATCAATTTCTAAAAGGAAGAAGCGGACTCTTGCGAGTCCGCTTCTTTATTTGGTGGAGGTGGCGGGATTCGAACCCGCGTCCGAAAGACCCCTCAGCAGAGTTTCTACGAGCGTAGTTCCAGTTTTATTTTGAAATGGACGCTCCCCGGAACCGGATCGACCATCTCTTTTTTCTCACTTGAGTTTCGCCTTGATATCGAGAAAGGTCTATCGCGGCTATCCGTTAAGGGTTGACATCCGATTCCTCTCCCTAACGGCGAGGAGGGAGGGATGTAGCAATTTAGGCTGCTAGTGCCAGTTTAGGTTTGGCAGTTGTTGTTTACCGTGAAATTTTAACGAGGTTCCACGGAGTTGCTCGGCTCGCTTCCCTGAAAAGATCGATCCCCCGTCGAGACCAGTCACCCCCAGGTTGCTTCCTTCAGTATAAACGGCCTCTGTTAGAAGTCAACTAGGTTTGTGTAGGAACTTCGTTGGATGCTTGGTGGTTTTTTGTTTACAAGGCTTGGGAGAGTTGACTGATACTCATGGGTTCACTCAAAAGACGTCCCTGGGCATATCGGCAGCCGAAGGTTGAGACCATTTCGAGTTGTTCGCGGGTTTCCACGTTCTCGGCCAAAACGGGGATTTCCATGGCTGCCGCCATTCTAGCGATGCCGGCGCACAGTCTAGCGGTCTCACGTTCGTTGACGATATTGCTGGTGATAGAGCCATCGATTTTCACCAATTTCACGGGAAACTCACGTAAGAGTGAGAGATTCGATGCTCCACTACCAAAATCGTCCAATGCCAGTCCAACGCCCCATTTCGCCAAGGCAGCAAGCGTGATCTTCGCACGTTCCGGGTCGACGCTGGTCGCTCGTTCTGAGACTTCGACCATGACTTCATTGGGCTTGAGGCTGCTCCGCTCGAGGTACTTCATGAATCGTTGGGGAAAGCTTGCGTCCACGAGTTGACGATGACTTAAATTAACGGAGATAAAGCGGTTCTTCATGAATTTCTGCTTGGCCACTTCAAAGGCTTCGGCAAGAACCAAATCGCCGAGTTGGAGGATCAGACCGCTCTCTTCTGCGACGGATAGAAATTCGGACGGTTCCAACAGTCCCCGTTGCGGATGCGACCAGCGCAGCAAGGCTTCCAGTCCCACGATCTTGCTGGAAGCAATTTCGAGAATGGGCTGGTACAACAACGTAAAGTTTCCGTCGCTGACCGCCTGTCGAAGTTCCGATTCCACGCGGATGCGACGTTCTCGCCCCAAGTGGATGTCTTGAGTGTAGAAGCTGACCCTGGCTCGTCCGGCTTCCTTGGCTTTGTACATCGCGTGCTCGCACTGTTCAATAAGAGTCTCTCTGTCCGCGGCAGGGCCGGGATAGAGGGCGACGCCAAGAGAGGCGGTGATCTGAATCTTTTGCTCGAGGATCTCAAACGGCTTAAAAATCTCATTGAGGAGGTTATGGGCGATACCGCGAACTCGGGCGGACAACGCCTCGCCATCGACGCTGGCCCCCTCTAAGAAGGCCACCACCATGAATTCGTCCTCGCCGCGACGCGCGATAGCCGTGTCTTTCTCCGTGACGGCTTTCTGGAGTCTTGCGCCCACGTGGCGAAGGAGTTCGTCTCCCACCTTAGTGCCTAAAGCGTCATTGACTCTACGAAAGTTGTCCAGATCGATGAGTACCAGGGCCAATGCCCCCTCACCACGGCTGCTGCGTTCAAAGCAGAACTGAAGATACTGACCTGTGAGGTTGTAATTTGGCAGTCCGGTTAACTGGTCAGCGTAAGCCAATTTTTTGGTTTCTCGATCACCGTCTTTGGCGCGCCGGAGTTCAGAACCCAGGTCATTGATCTGGGCTTGCGCTTCATTGAGTTCGTTGCGTAGACGATCCACGTCCTCGGACGCCTCCGGTGTCGCACTGGCGGCCTCCGATTGTGCTAAGCGCCGCTCAAGCTCAGAGATCTGTTGGCGGGCGAACTGAAGTTCTTCAGGAGAAGCTTCCGTTTGGGCACGCTCGAGTTGTGACTCCAACGCAGCCACGCGACCTTGGGCTTGCTGGAGTTCGTCGTCCGACTCTGGAGAGGGGTTTCGACTCTGGGCGTCGGCCAGCAACGTTTCGAGTTCCGAGACTCTTTGCGTCAAGGTTTCCAACTCTTGCTGGTAACTCTCATTTTGGCGATTTCCAGCTTCATCGAGCGCGGACTCTAATTCCGCGATGCGTTGACCTGCCTGCTCAAGCTCCATGGACAGATTCTCAACCAGGAATTGCCCTTGTAAGTCGTCATCGGCATTAGAGGTAGAGGACAGAGTCGATAGGCGGCTCAAGGCCTCACGTGCTTCGACGAGTTCGAGTTCGTTGTGGAGGCGCAACTCGGCGACCACCGTCAAAGTGTCATCGAGACGTTCCCGCAAGCGCTCGAGCTCTGCCGAGTCGCCGTCGGAACCTTGCGCTGGTCTCGCGACATCTTTCTCAAGTTCCTCCACCCGCTTGTGGGCGGATTGCAGTTGAGTCCGTAAGTTTTGGCACTCCAGTTCCAAGTCGTATACTGAGTCGGAGTCTGTCTGTGAGGGTTGCTCTGAGGCTCTGGAGGCCTCAAGTTGACCTTCGAGTTGGACCACCCTCTCTTGGAGCGCCTTCAGTTCCGCCTGCTGGGTCGGATTAGACGCATTCACAATCTGCTCGAGGGCGTCGCCGTCCAGGAGGCGTTGGGCGCGGTCGAAGCGAGCCTCCGCATTTTGCAGACGGGCCATCAAAACGGCGCTCTGCTCCTGAGACTTGGTCATTTCACCATCGATCTCTTCGTAGACGCGACGGTATCTTTCTGATTTCTGCTCCGCTGTTTCGAGGGCTTGCTGCTTGGAAATGAGCTCTGCTTTGAGCGACTCGAACATCTCGCCGGACTGATGTTGGGCTTCTTCAGCTTGGAGACTCTTCTCGTCGAGTTGGGCCTTCAAGGCGTCGATCTCTTGGCGGAGGTTGGCCACGCGCTCGATCAAAGCTTGGCGTTCAGCCTTTTCGGCCTCAAGCGCATTGCGCGCAGCTTCAAGCTTGCTCACCGAACGTTGGTGAAGGTCTCTTAGCTTAGCCTCGAGCTTCTCGCGGTCGCTTTCGACCTGTTGGCGCTTCTCGACTTCGGTAGCCGCCATTTCCAGAGAATGTTCTAGTTTCGATTGAAGTTCGTCGGTTCCGGATTCCGAAGGGATGGCGGCGAGAAACCAAGCCGCGTTTCCCTCCCAAAGAACCTCTTCCCAGAGAAGCCGGTAGACCGTGGGTCCGTGCTCTGAGGAGTCTGTTTCGACTTTCTCTTGGTCCATCCACTCGGGAGGCAGAGGTCTCCCATAAAGCTCTTGCTCCGCGAAGAGGTCGGCTGCTTTCTGGTTGAAGAAACGGACACAACCGTCTTCATCGCAGACAAGTAAGGGGTAAGCGTAGTTCTCTACCAGGGTTCTCAAATCGGTTGCCGCTGCGGGCAATATCCTTCGGTCGGACTGTCGAGACTTCACTGAAAACTCACTTCTCCTTCACTTTCGACGCTTGATGCGTCTTTTGGAACCAGGTTGGCGCACCGGAGCCGATGGCGGCTTTCTCCGGCGAACGATCCGTTTTCGATCACCCGTTGACGTTTCCGCGTGCTCACCTCGAGATGGCGCGTCACGTCCTCGGAGCGGTTGTAGCGTGGGCAACTCCTTGGTTACGCCGTCGCTTTCGTCCAAGGCGTTAGGGTCTCCCTCCGTCACCTCAAAAAAGCTGAGGTTCTCTTCCAGAGGACCACGCAAGATAGCAAGGCTTGTGACCCGAGCAAGCTCGGTAAGCTCTCTTGGAGCCCCACGCCAATTCTCCACTTGGCGACAGATATCGTAGGTTCGTCGCAAAATTCTAAAGAGATCGCCAGCGGAGAGTCCGCTCAAACTTTCCAAAGCTTCCCATGATAAACCGCCGCCCCACATCTCCGCGACTCCACAATAGATCATTTCTTGAGGGACCGGGCGGTCGACGCCATGGTCGAGTTGCTCTTCCTCAATCTCCTCGCAGAGTAACAAGATCTTGGTCAGGATAGGACGACTCTTCTTGGAAACCGCCGGAGGCTCCATACGCGG
>JBBKWP010000462.1:0-3459 GCA_037968995.1 Candidatus Xenobia bacterium | reverse complement strand
GTGGCGGTGGCGGCGGTGGTACGGCTATAGCCAACAATGGAGCGGGCGCAGCACTTGGGCCTAGCGACGGATCGACCAATTCGTCCACTCAGAACTTTATCAACAAAGCCCTCTCTCACCAAGGAGCCCCCTACGTTTTCGGCGCTCAAGGACCGAACAAGTTCGACTGCTCGGGCCTTGTCTACTACGCTTTGAAAGAAGCTGGTGTCACGGGCGGACGTCTCACCGCGCGCGGCTACCAGGCAAAGTATAAAGACTCCGCTGTTCGCCGCGAAGACCTCAAGCCAGGCGACCTCGTATTCTTTCACTCCAAGAACACTCGTGGTATCCCCGCCGGACAAGCGACTCACATCGAGGTCTACCTCGGAAACGGTAAGACCATGGGAACGGACAGTCCCAAAGAAGGCGCGGCGGTGGAGCCCATCAATTGGGATACTTTCATCGGTGGTGCACGGGTCCCCGAGCTCAATCGTTAAAAGCTCTCTAACGACCTCGGCTTTTTGAGCCGGTGGGAAATCGAGACCTCCGCCCAGTCCATGACTTGTCGGGGGTCTTTTTTTTGATTTCGTCTCCCAGGGCACAGTCTTATTCTTACAGAATGGAGTTGCGGGATCCATGAAAAAGTCTGCGCTGTGTTGACGCTTTGTGAACAGTAAGGTCTGAAAGTCATTGCCGTGGCGAAGCATGGTTTCCTCGAGAGGCTCACTGGATTTTCTATGAAAGACACAAAGCTGGATAGCTTCCTCTCCCAGGAACAGAGTGTTGGGGAACGGGACTCGACCGGTGACTTCACCTTATCCACGGATAATGCTTTGAGGAAGATGGCTGAGTTCCAACTGTCCTCTCCCACAGATTGGGTGCTCAAGCTGATCCAATCTTTCGTTGCCTCGGGAGCATCGGGGCCCATCGACTTCAAACTGGGTCGAACAGACATGCTCATTCAGTTTGATGCGGGCCCTGATTGGACCCTGGAGACCATCATCGAACAGTTGGGCAATCCGCGGGCTGGACCCCAGCCTGCCCTTTATCATCTGGCCATGGCGCTCTGGTCGGTGGGAAGTAACCAAAGGCACTGTTACACTTTAGAACTGGCAAAGACGGGAAAAAAGCTCGTCTGGAACGGGAAGAGTTTGTCGCAAGAGCCTTCGAGGTCTCTGCCGCGCAGTCAACTGCGCATCCCACACCGCACGAGATATCTCCCGAGGGCGGGCGGGATTGTTGACACCGAACGCGCCAGGAAGCTCAATGCCAGCATCCTCATTCTGCTTTCAACCCGCTGTTTTCTTTGCCCCTTGCCCCTGACCCTCGACGGTCGTCGCCTGAACGGTCTTTTGCGGTGCCCTTCGTACGGCTTCCGTGAAGGGCGCCATCTTGCCGGTAGCGGCTATATCGAGAGCAGGCTGGGGATTCCGTCGCTTGCTCTGCCTTTAGGGTGTGACACCATCGACACCTACGGAGTGAGTGGAATTGGCACCTTATTTAGCGACCTAGTCGTTGCGGGGCTCCCCACCTCCAGGGCCAGCTTGGTTTACCTTTTGACTTACCACTATACCCCCAAACAGAAGCCTGGGGAGTCCTTCGATGGACTGGCCAGTCCTCAACCGTCCCGCTGTTACTGGATCTTGGACGGAGTTGTTTTGGGCTCAGTGGAGTTGAACTTGCCGTCCGCCGCATGCTCTGTGGGGGTTTATCTTTCGGCGGAAAATCTGCCCACCGACCTTTCCACGTTATCTCTTCAGGAGAGCGATGCCAAAACAGAACGGCTGAGAAAGGCCCTGATTGAGATCGCCGGCGACCTTCGAAATTTTAAGCCGCTCTCGTTCCACGAACGGCATCGGTCGAAAAAGAACGGCACCTTTTCTGCCGCCAAGTTCATCATTGCGGGTTCTCTGCTCACTCTGCCAATTTTTCGAGAAGCCTCCGTGGGAATGATCCTGTTCATGTTGTACGCACTGACGAAGAAAGAGCCAAGCCCAGAAGAGCTCCGGGTGGAGGGTGACGTCGCCCGGGCGGCTTCGAGCTTCGTCGATTCTTTTCAAGAAACGATCCTTCGATCGAGCCAAATTGTCAGTGATGGGGCCCTGCAGGATCGGGCCTAGACTCTACCCTGGCTGGTAGGATCCTCGCGGCGCCCAGACGCCGCAAATCTTAGTGGTCAGCCTTGCAACCGGTCATCGATATCCGCCGTTTCGTTTTCATCGCCACCGGCCACGAGGATCGCAGCCACTTGGAGGCTGGCCGAGAGCAAACCGCCGACCACCCATCCGGGCGGACCAAAAAACGTCGATCCGATGGCCACGGCTCCGGCCGCCGCTGTTAAAGCACCCGCGGCTTGGTCGAAGCCAGATTCGGCGGTGAAGACATCATAGAGGCCAAAGCCGAGATTGAGGACGCCCGTTGCCCCGCCTAAAACCTTGCCGAACGTTGTGGAGGCCGCCGTTAAGGTGGAGAAGCGGGCAGCCGTGCTCCCGACGCGACCGCCGCCGGCCAAAGCTGAAGTGGCCGCGGCTAAACTGTTAGCTCCACCCGCGATTTTCCCGAGTCCCTGAACAGACGACCTCAGATCGCCGTCCTGTAAGCCGGAGAAGAGTTCTTCGGCTCCGACGAAGACGTTAAAGATGCTTGCTCCCTTGGCTAGTTTGGTCAAGGCTCCAGTTTGGCCCGTGAGATTGAACCGACCTCCGGCGAAGTTGGTGAGAGCCGTAGAGTTCTGTGTTGCCTTGGCGGCCCCGCCTAAAACCTTGATCAGATCGGGCGCTGTGACAGAGTCCCCTTCTCGTAGGAGGGTACTGAGATCGCTGCCGCCGAAATCGAAATCACCAATCTCCTCGCCGTCATAGGTCGCCCGTCCGCTGCGGTCGATCGCGATCTCGCCCTGTTCGAGGACGTCATAGTTTCCGTTGGCGTCCCGCTCTCTTTGGATCAACTCCCCAGTGACCGGCATCGCCGCGTCCGGGTCGGTGACCGTCGTCAGTCGAGAGTCGGTTCCGGACGTTCCTTCACCGAAGTCCTGCCTGAACTGTTCCGAGACGGAGTACCCGTCACTGTTGCTGACAGTCATCGAGACGACGTCGTGACCGGCCTGGAAGGGGTTGCCCTCATCGTCTCTGCGCAGGTTGCCATCGTCGTCGAGTATTGCTTCGGCGTGTTCGGAGAACTGCTCCACGTAATACGGGGGACCGTCTTGACGGATGCGATCAAGCTGATCGGCAGTGATCTGACCATCGGTGGCAAGCTGGCGGAGATCAGCCTCTCGCACTTCAAGGCGGGAGGCCTGAGAGGTCGCGAGGATATCGTCGCCATCGCGCGTTTCCGAGGTTGAGCGGAACTGTCCGTCGCCTAGTGTCTCGCGATCTTCGTAGATGGAGACGTCCGTGCCTTCGAAAACGGTTTGGCGTTGAAAGTCTTGTCCGTCGTTCTCAAAATTGGTGTAGGTCCAAGCCACGGAGTCGCCGTTAT
>JBBKWP010000461.1:0-10865 GCA_037968995.1 Candidatus Xenobia bacterium | reverse complement strand
CCTCTAGAAAGACTCAAGCCTAATAGCCTTCGAGCCCATCAGCCGCCGTCCCATCGATTGCGGCGACTTCGACGTCGTAGTCCCGGCTGGCGCTGAAATCGCCATTGAGACCCTCCAAGAATCGTTGTCTTCGATATCGCTCGAGAGCCTCGTGAAGGATCTGTTGCATGGAAACGGCCGATTCGTCGGCCAGCGATTTCAAAAGTTCGTGAATTTCCGAACTAATTCGGACAGTCGTGCTGTTACTCATACGCTAAGTATACAGAAATGAAACTTTTGAGTCTACATTTCAACCAAGGTCTGATGTCGGACTGCTAGGCCAGGTCAAGAACACCCAATCCCATCTGATCCAAATCATATTCGTTGGCCCCCTTAACGAGTTAAACTGAGGCCCACCGAACGTTTCGAACGGACCGTAGCCCAATTGGCCAATCAAGGAGACACTGAATGAAGCCCCCAGCGCCCACAAGGCCATATAGGATCTTGGTTCCCCTCGACGGCTCCGCGCAAAGTGAAGTCGTTCTGCCCTTCTTGAACCTCTTGGCAAGCAAAGCCGACGTCGAGGTGGAGCTGCTCCGCTGTTTCGAGCCCCCGTCCGCCGTCTATGCCATGTCAGAGCTTGACGAGCATCTCAATGAGAGCCAACTCCAGGCCTTGATGCTGCGCTATCTTCAGACCAAACAAGGTGCGCTGAAGGGGATCCCTTCGCAGGTGCGGGTAGCCTGTGGCGAGCCGTCCAGTGAGATTCTCGATCGAAGTGAGGGAAAGGACTTCGTCGTCCTCGCGAGCCGTGGACGGAGAGCCCCGGGACGCTGGCGGATCGGTAGCGTCACCATGAGAATCGCAAGCTTCAGTCCCAAACCGGTGCTGGTGATACCGAGCGCGCCCGTAGGACGTTCCAGACTCGAAACCTTGCTGGTCGGACTCGACGGTTCCGTCTCCGCCGAAAGGGCACTGTCTGTGGGCGCGAAGCTGGCCAAAGATTTGAGCGCCGGGGTGATCTTGTTCCAGGCCGTTCCCAAAGGCCTTGGCGTTGCGGACCCGGAGGTCGCGCTTCGGGAGGCAAGGGTCTATCTAGAGAATCTCGCCAAGGGGTACCCAGAGCAGCCGATGAGCATCGAGGTAAGGACCGACGGAAAGATAGATCTCGCCGAGCGTGCCGAGGAACTCGGAGCCGACCTTGTCGCCCTCGGCAGCCATGGCCTCAGGGATCCCGCCCGCCGGGTCATGGGAAGCACGGCCGAAGACGCTCTTCATCAGGCTCGCTGTCCCGTGCTGGTCGTTCGTTGAGACGAAGGACCACCCCAACCTCAACAGAGGCGATGCTAGGAGCCCACCGAAGCACCTCAATACAGAACGATATCGTTCAGAACAGAGTGCCTTCCGTGATACAAAGCCGCCCCTCACCCCTTATTGTCGTAGGACTAGCAGGATTGGAGCCGGGTCTGAGCTGCCTCCATGACCTGCTTTCCAGGGTCGCCGCGGAGGCCTCCATAGCCTTCCTCGTTGCCCTTCCGCCCGATCTGGACAAGGACGCTCTGAGCGTTGCCCTCAAGGACCTACCTGCCCAGGAATTAGAAGAGCAAGAGACCCAACTGCTGGCCGGTCAAGTCTACCTGGTTCCCGTTGGTTCGGCCCTAACGCTTGCCAAGGACGGCCTGGCCAGCTTGAAAAAGGTGGACGACGCGCCCGTCGACGACATGGTTCTCAAGACCATCGCCGACACCTTTGGCGGCGACGCGGTGGGCATTCTGCTCTCTGGTCGGCACGGAGCCGGGGCCTTCGGTTTGCGCGCCATCTGCGGGGCCGGCGGGCTGACCATGATGGAACCGCTGACCGAAAGAAAGCAACAGTCGCTGCTGCACGAGGTCGACCACATCCTGGGGCCGATCGAGATCGCTTCCGAGCTGACGGTATATGCTCAACGGCGGGCCGAGCGGGCGACCGACATCCAAGAGGATCTCATCGCCAGCCTTGACGAGATCTGCCGCCTAGTGCAGGAGGTGACCGGCCACGACCTGCGATTGTACAAGAAGGCCACGTTGCTGCGGCGCATCAACCGTCTGATTCAGGTCAAGCACATGGATTCCGCCGCGGCCTACCTGGACTTTTTGCGCAGCGACGATCAGGCGGTGCGCCGCCTGCTCGACGAAGTGCTGATCCAGGTGACCAGCTTCTTTCGCGACAGTCAAGCGTTCGAGTTCGTAGGGGAGGAGATCCTCAAGCCGCTGATCACTCATAAAAACAACGACCGGGAGATACGCATTTGGGTTCCGGGCTGCTGCACCGGAGAAGAGGTCTATTCGCTGGCCATCCTCTGTTGTGAGGCGCAAGACAGTAAACAGCGAGTCCGAAACATACGACTTTTTGGCACCGATGTCTCTCCGCGGGCGCTGGCCACGGCCCGACGTGGGGAGTACCCTCTGGGTATCGAGCGTCAGGTGAGTGACGAAAGGCTCGAGCGCTTCTTCGACAAGCAGTCGGATCGCTACGTCGTGAACACCCGTATTCGCGAGATGTGCCTCTTCGCAACGCAAAACCTGGTCGGTGACCCGCCCTTCTCCGACATCGATCTGGTCTCGTGTCGAAATGTGATGATCTACTTGGGTACCAGCCTGCAGAGAAAGTTGATGTCAGTTTTTCACTACGCTCTCAAACCAGGCGGCTTCTTGTTTTTGGGACCTTCGGAAAGCCTTCCCGACTCCGACAAGCTGTTTCTTGATGTCAACACCAAGTTTCGCGTCTCTCAGCGCAAGAATGCAGAGGCCCGACCGTGGATTTCCTTCGAACCGGCCCAACCGGCCCGCCGGTCCATAGAAGACAATAGCTCTGATCAGGGGGTTGCTCCCGCGGGACGCCAATCGCTGCACGCTGTGTCTCAGAGAATCCTGTTGGACGATTTCTCTCCGCCTTATGCCGTGGTGAGAGAAGACGGCAGTATCGCCTACCTGTTTGGGGAGGTGCGAGAATTTCTCAATCCCTCGGTGGATTCCGTCATCGACCAGATGGCTCGGACGGGTTTGCGAAAGGCCCTGCGCGAGACGCTGGCGGATTCGCGAAGGACCAAGAGAAGGGCCGTGGGAGAGCACGGGTCCGTGGAAACCCCCGAGGGCGATCAAGCGGTGCGATTGGTAGTGGTGCCGCTGCCCAGCTTCGATGACGGAGACAGTTCCATGGTGATCTTTCAGAAGGTCGGTCAGGCCATCAAATCGATTCTTGCCGACGATGAAGGCGACGAACAACGATCTCGCGACGACATCTCGCACCGACTTCAGCAGGAGCTTTCGGAGACGCGCTCCGAGCTAGACGAGGCCACGCAGGCTCACCGGGCCACCCAGGAGGAGCTCAAATCCTACAATGAGGAACTTCGCTCGATGAACGAGGAGCTTCAGTCTAGCAACGAAGAGCTGCGTCTCTCCCAAGAGGAGACTCAGGCGGCTCATCGGCAAGCTAGAACCGCCTCGACCGATCTTGAGAACCTGCTCGATAGCACCGAAATCGCGACTGTTTTTGTCGATCGCACGCAGCGCGTGCAGGGCTATACTCCGGCGGCCACCGAGATCCTCAACCTCATCCCCTCCGACATCGGACGGCCCTATGGGCACCTGACCCACACTTTGAAAGACATGCCGCCGCTTCCCCTGGTAGACTCCGAGAAATCCGAGGTTGCCCTCAGCGGTCTATCCGGGAAGTCCTATCTGCGAAGAGTGCTGCCGTACCGCCAACTCGACAAGTCGGTGCAGGGCAGCGTGATCACCTTCATCGATGTGACGGCGCTGAAATCCGCTGAGGACCAGTTGCGGGCCAGCCAGGAACGGGGTGTGCTAGAAACGGCCCAGTACAGCACGAAGGAGGCGTCTTTGACCCAGGCACGCGACGTGGCCTTGAGCGAGACTGCTCTCAAGACTCGCTTCCACGCCAGCGTCAGCCACGAGCTGAGGACACCGCTGGCGGGTCTCTCCGGCATGATAGAAATGCTGTTGTCTACGCGCTTGACGGCGAACCAAAAAGATTTCGTACAAACCATTCAGCACTGCTCCGACTCCCTACGGCATCTGATCGACGACATGCTGGACATGGCAAGAATCGAGATCGACAAGCTGGTGCTCTATCCCAGAGCCTGCCAGGTTGAAGGTTTTCTTCACCGCGTGGTCGAGCCGTTTCGCTATCTCAGCTCGAAGGGCGGTGTGGAGGTGAGGTGTAGCGCAGGAGATGTTCCGGCCTATCTTGTTTTCGACCCCGCTCGACTGCAACAGATTCTCAACAATCTGATCGGGAACTCGCTCAAGTTCACCCAAGACGGCTCCGTCACCCTGGAGCTGAGCTGCTTGGCGCGGACCGACCAGAGCGCCACCATGAGGTTCGGCGTGCGAGACACGGGCAGCGGCATCTCCGAAGCGGAATGCAAGCAGATTTTTCTCCCCTTCGTTCAAGGCGAGGAGGGGTCGGACCGCAAGCATGGAGGCATCGGACTGGGGCTGTCGATCTCCCGCCAGTTGGTGACACTGATGGGAGGATCCATCGAAGTCAGCAGCGAGCTTGGTCGGGGTAGCTGTTTCTGGTTCGACCTGGAGTTACCCGTGTCTACGGCTGAGGCGGTCGAGATGCCGGCTCCGATCCTCTCTGACGCTCCGTCGTCAGTCCGGAAGGGCCGAATTCTGCTGGCCGAGGACAACCTGATCAATCAGCGCGTGATCGTTATGCAGCTCGAAAAACTGGGACACAGGGTGGTCGTTGTGGACGATGGACTTCAGGCCTTGGAAAACCTTTCGGAGGACCAGCAGGTCTTCGACCTAGTTGTGCTCGATTGCGAGATGCCGCAGCTTGACGGTTACGAGACGACCCGGCGCATTCGCTCATCGAGATCCGCCTACTCGGGAATTCCCGTATTGGCCCTTACGGCTCATGCCATGGGTGGAGCTCAAGCCGCCTGCGACCTCGCGGGGATGGACGCCTTTCTGCGCAAGCCCGCCTCGATGGACGTACTGGGAGCCACCATTGAGCGATTGCTCTCGAAGCCCAAGCGGAGAACGGCTGCCCAGGAAGAGATCCTGGCTAAGTCCTAGGTGCCGCTTAGTGGGTCCTGACAGAAGTTCCATTGTTAAGGGAGACTTGCCATTCGGGTTCGCACTCAGAGACTACCACAAAGTAGGAAAAGGGAGAGCCTGTAACTTCTCGTCTCAAGCTCCCCAATCGTCCTCTCCCACAGGTTCCACCGGCGAATCATACAGTTTGACCGCTCCCTTAAAAGTAGCCAGAATCTCTTCGGTATTGGTCTCTTGAAAAGGAACCAAACGAAGCACGGGCCTTCCTCGATCCGTAATGATCAGAGACTCTCCTGTTTGCTCGACTTCGCGAAAAAACTGAAGGGCGTGTGCTTTGAAAACGGACTTTGGAACAATCCTCAAATTCTTCATGACCTAGTCATCTTACCAGGTCACTAATTGATGGACAAGGAGTCGATGCGGATTCCGGCTCGTGAGCCTCTTAGTGGGGAGAATGACCACGAAGGACGACACATTGTGAAAACAAAGTCTGATCTAGGTACCGCTTAGGACCAACTGCTCGCGCGGCGTGGCCAGTTCTGCAAGAGCGAGAGCGTCGATTTTCACGCGGCCGTCTCGCTCCGTGAGGAGGCCGCGTTTACGAAAGCTGCTGAGCACTCGGATAACGGTCTCGACGGTGGTGCCCACCAGATCCGCCAACTCTTGGCGACAGAGTTGAAAGCGCTGCAAGGGACGAGAGCTTTCGGAGGTCTTGCGGGCCAGCCACAATAAAGACCACGCCACTCGCTGCTCGCAGGTGTCGGCGAACAAGCCTAAGAGCATCCGGTCTTTGAAGCGCTCTTTCTCGCGCTGAGTGGCGATAAGGATGCCATAATAGGAGGGATTGAGTCGTACCAGGTCAAGAAGTTGCGCGCGTCGGATCACATCCACCACCGCCGCCGACCTACTCGGCGCTCTGGCGGTACCGTTGTGGCTCATGTCGGTGAGGACGGAGAATCCGCCGCAGGTCTCTCCGGGGAAAAAAATGGAGGTGATGACCTCGCGCCCTTCCTGGGAAAATTGCGAGACAAGCAGGAGCCCCTCCACTACGATATAAGCCAGATCAGCGGTGTCATCGAGACGGAAAATGGTTTGCCCGGCCGCGATGTTCAATCGAGAGCGGCGCTGGGAAATTAGCATGGATTCACCTTTTCTAGGGAACGAGGAAGACGGGCCGACTCGAGCAGATCGCCACCCGATGGCTGATCCCTAGAGCGTTTCTCGAAAGTTCTGTCTTAGAGAATTCTTGTCCAGGGCTTCGTTGGCAACGAGCGAAGAACGCGAACATTGTCACCTTCACGGTGATACTCGGCGGTATTTAAGCGATGAGTGAGGCAGCCAGCGGAGTCCTGGGCGGGAATGAACAAGACAAAGCTTTCGAGAACCGCTCTAAACCTCGCGCATCGGCCCTAAGAGGAACACTGCCCAGCACCGTCATGTCGGCGTCCATCTGCTCGGCAGCCCGCAGCAGGCACTCTTGCCGGTGGCCGACCACCACGCTGCACTCTACCACAACGTCACGTTCATTTCGGGCCATCTGGGACTTCAATTTTTCTCGCGACGCTTCCGTCAAAGTGTCATAAAACGATGTGGTTCATCAAGACTTGGGTACGTCGTTGAGTTCCTCGTTCGAGCTCAAAGCGTTGGCGATGGGAATGAGCGTCGAGGTGTAGAGATCAAGTGCGGCGATATGAACGCAGGGCTCGCCGTCCATCTTGGTGGTGTGCAGGATGCCGTTCCGTATTAGGTCCTCGACCTCGTCCTCATCGACTCCGATCCTTTGAGCGACCTCATCGATCGTCAGCATATTCTCTGGAGAATAATCCAGTTGGCTTTCATCAGTAATCATCGCGGTCCACCTTTTTTTGCGCTAGGGTCTGCCGTATGGCTCGCCATTTAATTTAATATCGAACTTTATGCTAGCGCGCCACCCAATTTAGGGATACATACTGAAGGCCCATGGGGAGATATCCCCATGGAGGTATCCGGTGGGTCGCGGCTTGTCCGCGCCGATGATCCAGATCATTGTGACGGCGCGTCAGGTGCCTCATCCTGTTTGAGCGTCGGCGAGCCGATGAACATCAAGGAGTCTAACGTGAAAACCCTCAAAGTGTTCGATCCAACCATAAGTACCCCATCAGACCAGTGGGGAAGCGATAGTAACCCAAAGGAAAACCAGTTGGTCTGCGACCTCAACTACGTCAAAGACCGCGACGTGAAGGTTCGGCGCTTCAACCTGAGAGACCACCCACAGAGCTTCACCGACCATCCGGAGGTGTTGGCGAAGATGGGTGAGGAGGGGCAGTTCTTGCCCATCTTTTTGATCGATGACAAACTGGTTTGCCGGGGAGCCTATCCGAGCGTAGAGAAGCTGACCGAATGGCTTGGTCTAGACGCACCGACAGCGATCGTAAGCCCCGAGTTTGGATAATGTCTTGATTCTCAATGTCGTCCTCATTGTCATGGCGCGCATAGTCGATGTCTCGCTGGGGACGCTTCGCACGGTGGCTCTCATCCAAGGCCAACGAACGGCGTGCTTTGTTCTCGGTTTTTTTGAGGTGTTAGTGTGGATTCTGGTCGTTCAGAAGGTGGTCTCGAGCCTAGGCACTCCCATCTATGCCGTCGCTTACGCTTTCGGGTTCGCGGCGGGGAACGTCGTAGGACTCACAGTCGAGAAGTGGGTTGCTCGAGGCCTGCGCGCTATTCAAATATTCACCCGAGAGGGAGCCAATGTGGTTGAGGCACTCAGAAATGCCGGCTTCGAGGCAACCATGTTCGAAGGATCCGGCAGGCAAGGCCCGATCAGCTTTGTCTTTGTCCAGACCAGCCGTCGCCGAGCCCCCTTGGTCACCGCGCTGGTGGAAGAGATCGACCCCAACTGCTTTTATCTGCAAGACGACGTCGAACTTGCATCTTCGGTGTTACTACGTCGGCAACACAAAGTTCGAAAATGAAAGTCGTTGTTCGCCTTTAGGGCCTCTTGACCGTCCGGCTGTTCTGTATCATACGCCGGCGCCATAGCTTCGGATAGACTGCAGACAACGATACTTGGGAGACAAAGCTAATGACGCCAGTCCTGGATTCGTTGAAGACGACGCATCGTAGAGGAAAAAGACATGTCTGATGACCCAACGACAAGAACCGGCACCTCCGCCAAATCATTGAGATCCCAGTTGCGTCCTGCCTCGGTGGGCCTCGTTCTGGCGACTCTGACGGTGCTTTTTGGACAGATGCTCGGGATCATCTTCGGACTCAACGAAGACTCCATCAAAGACCGCCTACAGGCGTCCGCTGTTGAAGTGAGGGAGAGCATCTATCACAATGATGACAACGCTATCAAACTGGTACTGGGTAAATCCTGGACCTACATGCAGCGTGCTCACCTTCATGCCGGAGCCATGGGCACCACGGCCCTGACCCTAATTGTGCTGCTCAGTCTGCTTGGGCTTTCGAGACGGAGCCTTGGCATCGTCAGTCTGGCCCTTGGTGGAGGAGGACTAGGTTACTCCATCTTCTGGATGTGGGCCGGTTTTCGAGCTCCGGGACTGGGCAGTACCGGAGCCTCCAAAGAGTCGTTGAGGTTGCTCGCGATGCCCTCCTCAGGGGCCTTCGTACTGGGGACGGTGGCCGCTCTGTTTTTTCTGGTATTGGCCTTTGCTAAGACGAACGAGAATAAAAACACTTAGGAGATGAATACCATGCCGACCCTGAAAGTTTTCGACCCACCCATGTGCTGCTCCACGGGGATTTGCGGGGTCAACATCGACCCTCAACTGACCCAACTGGTCGCCGACCTCAATTTTCTCAAACAGCAGGGGGTGACGGTAGAGCGCTTCAACCTCAAAGACCACATCAAGAGGTTCACGGAGCATCCACAAATTTTAGCCGAGATGGGACCCGAAAATGAGTTTCTACCCATCTTTCTGTGGGACGACAAGATCATCTGCAAGGGCGCCTATCCTTCCCGCCGGCAATTGGCCAAGTGGGTGCATGTCGACTCGGACAGCGCGGGGTGTTGCTCATGAATTGGTGGCAATCTCTCAACAAGCGCTATCTCTTTTTTACTGGCAAGGGTGGCGTGGGCAAGACGTCGCTAGCCTGTGCCACCGCCCTGGCTCTGGTTGATCAGGGGCTGCGTGTTTTGATCGTCAGCACCGACCCGGCTTCCAATCTAGACGAAGTTTTTGGAGTTCCGCTCACCTCCATTCCTCAGTTGCTGCCGGACGTGCCCGGCCTGTGGGCTTGCAACCTGGACCCTCATGCGGCCGCCGCGGCTTACAGGGAGAAGGTCGTCGGTCCGTACCGAGGTGTTCTGGCTCCAGCGGTTATCCGCAACATGGAAGAGCAGTTCTCCGGTGCGTGCACCACGGAGCTTGCCGCCTTCGACGAGTTTGTCAGTTTGATGGCCGACGACCAAGTGGCCTCCAAATACGACCATATCGTCTTCGACACCGCCCCGACCGGTCACACTCTACGCTTGCTGAGTTTGCCGGGTGCTTGGAGCGGATATCTCAATACCACCACAGCCGAGGCGTCCTGCCTGGGGCCGCTGGCCGGCCTGCAAGACCAACGGGAACGCTATGCTCTGGCCTTGCGGCGTCTGGGAGATGCGGCCCAAACCGCCGTGGTCCTGGTGGCCCGACCTGACCGTTCCAGCTTGAAAGAAGCCGAGCGCACACGCCATGAGCTGGGCGACATGGGGGTCGCGAACATCGAGTTGCTAGTCAACGGAGTGCTGGGGCAGCACAGCGAGGACCCCACGGCACTTGCCTTGAGAGCTTTGCAGCAAGAGCAACTGGAGGGAGTGGTGGGAAGCCAGGTGCCGCTTCTACCCGTCAACCTCGTCGGTCTCAATGCGCTGCGCAGCCTGTTGCACCCCCACTATGAGGCAGGTGAGGTACCCGTCTTGCCACCGGTCCCAGAGGCCCTGGGGGCTCTAGATGAATTGGTCGAAGAACTGCGCAAACGTGACAAGGGCGTCGTTATGACCATGGGCAAAGGGGGCGTGGGTAAGACCACGGTGGCCATGGAACTCGCTCGCAAGTTGAGTGCTCAGGGTTGCTCGGTGCGCTTAACCACCACCGACCCGGCCGGTGATTTCCTCGAAGGCGTCGAAGGTAACCTGCGCGTTGACCGCATCGACCCCCCTCGCGAGATCGAGCGCTACACAGCTGAAGTGCTGGCCAAAGCGGCTCCGAACCTCGACCAGGAAGGTCTGGCCCTGCTCAAGGAAGATCTGCGATCGCCCTGCACGGAGGAGATCGCGGTGTTCCGAGCTTTCGCCGACGCTGTGGCCGAGGGTGAGGACTCCTACGTTATCATCGACACGGCCCCAACGGGACATACCATCTTGCTGATGGATGCCAGTGAAGCCTATCATCGCGAAGTCAGTAGAAACCAGCAGGGATCCCCAGAATCTGTGTTACAACTGCTTCCCCGCTTGCGCGACAAAGAGTTCACACGAATCATTCTGGTGACCTTGGCCGAGCCGACCCCCGTGCACGAGGCCGCCGGCCTGCAAGCCGATCTCCGCCGAGCGGGCATCGAGCCCTACGCCTGGGTCGTCAACCGTTCCCTACTCGCCTCCGGCACCAGAGACCCGGTGCTGGCCTCTCGCGCGGTTCAAGAAGCCCAATGCTTGGACGAAGTGCTGAAGTTATGCCCCAAAGCCTATATCGAACCTTTGAGACTCGTTGTGCTTTCCCATGGCTGACCCAGGCTGCCGACGCACCGAACTGAGTTTTCTCGACCGCTATTTGACACTGTGGATTTTCTTAGCCATGGGGGTGGGAGTGGCCCTGGGAAGATTCGCCCCAGGGG
>JBBKWP010000460.1:0-37217 GCA_037968995.1 Candidatus Xenobia bacterium | reverse complement strand
CTCTCGATCGTTAAAGAGCTTAAGCGTTTACGTCATCCAGACTCTTCGGACGAAACAGATTCAAAGGTGTCGCAATTCCCGGAACGTCGATTTCGCCGAGGTCGTCCAATGCCAGTCGGTCTCCAATCTGCTCTGCAGTCGGCGGGTCCACCAGTACGGGACTTCCCAACTGGTCGCTCAACGATTGAATCTTGTGAGCCCGACGGACCGGGTCGCCGATCACAGTGTATTGAATCTGGGATCCCTTCGCGCCGAGTCTCCCCACGGCCACGCTTCCCGTACAACAAGCGACACCTACGGAAAAGACGCTGTCGTCAACTCCCCAGAGTATTTTCAACTCTTTGACAGCCTGTTGAAGCGCCACCGCTGCCTGGACCGAGGCCTTGGCCGGCTCCTTAATCTTGTTGGGATATCCGAAAACGATCAACTGCGCGTCACCTTGATAGGTGAGAGCACGCCCCCCGAATTTTTCGAAGATGGCCACGGTGGCGGTGTGATATTCATTGAGAAGCTGTAACATCTGCAGGGCTGTTCGGGTCTCGGAAAGGGTCGTGTACCCACGAATATCGCTAACAATAATGGTCGCGTCGACGGTCGTGGCTTCCAGTTCGTCACCGGTTTGCGACACCAACATTTCGGCGGCCGCTTCCTTGGTGGTGAGCCTCCCGAAAGTCGCTCGAGCGACTTCCGTCCGGATGAGAACCAAAATCGCCCCTGTCACGGCCACCTGGATGAACGGAAAAGCGACCGGTAACCACCACCCCCATCGGAAAAACAGAACAGCACAGACGCCGTAGACCGCGACCAGAGAGAGGCAGCGCAGAGCGATCGCCCGACCCGCGTGCACATGACCTAAGATCAAGCCCAAAAACACCGCCATCGCAAAAAAGATCGCGACGGGATATTTGATCTGGCTCAGAAAATGTCCGTCGCGGAGCGCTACATAGGTTTGAACGTGTCCTTCGACACCCTTCATCAAGCCCACGGGCGTGCGAATGATGTCCACATCAGAATCCGTATTCTCGCCAATAAAGATGAACCGACCGTCGACGTTCTGCTCCGGAAGATCGACATAGCTGACAACCTTCTCCGAGACCACCTGATGAGTGGTCAATGGAGAAGCGAACTGGATAGCTAGCATGAAGACGACCGCGTCGTCGCTGGGGTTGACCGCCACCCTAAGCGGAATGACTTGGTCCTTGACAGTGACTTGACCGACCGTGTCCACGACCGGAAGCTTTCGCACGTTCGGGAGTACCGAATCGTAAGGAATGCCGTCCACTTCAAACCTTACGTCTTTGGGGTCAACTCCCAGAGTACGGAGATAGAGAAGGAAAGGCGCCGAAAGATAAGGCGTCCGCTTCCAAGACGAACTGTTCACTCCAATGGCGATCCACATGGAGCGGAGAATACCGTCCTCGTCTTCCGTCTTGTTGATTATCCCGACCGGAAGACTCTGTAAAGGCGGAGAAATGATGGGAGGAACAAGCGAGTTGTTGACCTGAGTCACGGTTCCCGCGACGACGGAGTATCCCGTCTTGAGAGCTTTTTCTAATTCCTGGTCCTCCGCTCGCTCCTCGTCGAAAATCAGGTCCAAGAACACGCCCTTGGCGCCCCGAGAGAACAGGTCTTGCGCCAAGAGAGCGTGGGTGTCTCGAGACCAAGGGAAGGGGCCTAAAGCGTCCTTGCTCTTTTCATCGATTCCGCCCAGCACCACGGGACCGCTGAGCGGCCGTTGAAAAAGGCTTTGCCTGAGATCATAAGTCTTTAACTCTAGCTTCCACTGAAAGATGTCGACTCCGAATCGTTGAAAGCAGAGAACAAGAATGAATCCCAGCGCCGCGGCGACTATGGACCAACTCGATCTCATCGTTCGCCCTCCACGGAGTAGACCTCAACCTGTTGTGTCTTTCCCTTCAAGTCCACAGGAGCGAGCTTGGTTGAAAGAAGAGATTCGCCACAAAGATTCTGGGTCGTCTCGGCAATCAGGACATCGAGTTTTTGGCCTTTCGCTGCTCCGGTAAGACGCGCCGCCACGTTTGTCGTATCGCCGATAGCCGCGAGCGCCTTGGCGCTGGGAGCCCCAACCAATCCGACCGCCGCCGGCCCGGTACAGATCCCGCAATGGAGGCTCTCATCAGGATAGGCGAGCCTTAATTCTTTGATCAATTCCAGGCCGGCCCTCACCGCGTGCAGAGCGTGTTGCTCATCGAGCTTTTCCACTCCGAAGCCCGCCATCTGGAAGTCACCCTGGTAGTCGAGCACCCAGCCCTCATGTTTCCGTACAACCTTAGTGAGGATCGCGCCGTACCGATTGCGAGCGTGGATGGAGGCCTCGGGATCCGTCTGCTCTAGCGATTGAATCGCACTTGGCAGATTCGTAAACAAGATGGTGACGATACGCTCCGCCCCGCCTAAGCCAGATTCTCCTCGCGCCGCCGCCCCCGCGCGCTCTCGACCCAATAGACGAGCCATCATGTTGAACGCTCGAAACTGTTGAATAGCCGCGACCAACGTCATTGCTATCAGACTACCTATGAGGACCGGAACGACCGGAAGTGACCATTGCGAGACGAAAGCCTGAAAAGCTAACTCCCAATACAGCAACGCCGCGATCGTCCAAACGGCGAGTGGCAAGAAAATGTTGTGAGAATGAAAGGTCAGTTTGGCCAAAATCAGGCTGAAGCTCACTGACAGAACAAGGCTCCAAAAAAGTGGGAGACCGTAGAGTATCCAGCCTGACTGTAGGGTGTCGAGGGCAGCGAACTCTAGCTGATATCTCTCCAAGTCCCCTACCGGTGTGCCGAATCGATGGCGGGCTTCCTGAGTGTTGTTGACGAGTAAGATGGCCGTGCCCTCAAAGGACTTCAGCCAATCTTCGTTTTGAGGCGCGAACGCTAAGTGCATGGATTGCGGCTTGAGGTAATCCTCGGTCGCCGATTGAGCCGGATAGTCCACAGCCAACACTCTGGGAAATTCGTGAGTTCCAACTTTGATCGAAGTCTGGGTCACTTCGATCGACTCGAGGGGCACCTCTTGGAGCTTGGCGAAAAGCTCAATCGCCGGCGAGAGGCTCTCATCGGTAGCCAACTCCAAGCTTCGCACCACGTTGTCCGCATCTGGCCGAAGGGTTGTGTAGGCAACACGCTTCTCCGCTCCGTCAACGAGAAGTGTGGAATGCAAAAGGGGGTCGACCCATATATGGGCCGCCCCCGCCTGTTTTAGAACACGGACAAGATCTTGCTCTGAAGCGTCATTCCAACTTGCCGACGCTTGATAGGTCTCCGCGCTGCGCCCCAGCATACGGATAGAGCGAGAGGGCGCGACGTTCCCCCGAGAAACCCGAACCGCCCGCAACCTTAGGTCGTAGCTGACCAACTCCAACTGCCGCAAGGACGGAAGAAGATAGGTCAGCAGCACCCCCACGATGGCTGCGAGCAGCGGTAGGCTATGACGCCTGCTCAAGCAAATCTCTCGAAGAAATTAGATGCACCGAGATCCCTTAGGGCGCGGCGATCTCGACCCAGGTCTGAGCAGCGCGACCGACCGGTTCACCGTCCTTGTCCAGTCCGATCACCCTCCAGAAATATTTTCCGGCCGTCAGCGGCGCGGCGTCTGCAGGATAATTGATCGCGGTGCTTCCGGTCTCACCCATCCAGGCAAGGTCGTTCATCTCCGAGTCGCGACCCAGAAGTATGGCGTACTTCTGGGCTTTATCGAGCTTTTCCCACTGAAAACTCAACTGGCTTGAGGGGACCGCGCCGCTCGGGCTTGCCTCGTAGTCAGGTGCCAAGTTGGTGGGAAAATCAGGCTTCTTCTTCTTGTTGCCCAATTGTCTTAAGGCTCCTCCGACCGGACCGCCCACCTGATCGGCAGCGAAGTTCGCTGCGGCCTTCTGAGGGTCGTCCACCACATCCATGGCCATAGTGCCGTAGTACTGGGCCTGGTAGACACCTGATACTGGTCCGTACCCTCCGATGTAGCTGGCCCAGCCTAAAACCTTGTTGAAGTCGTTCCACTCCGAAGAACTGAGCAGACTCTTTCTCAAGTCCTCGGGTTTTCCCTGAGTGACCACAGGGACCGCTTTGAGTTTCAGTAACACGGTCATGCCCGGATTGACCTCGATCGGGGTTCCGCCATCGGCGGGTGTCGCCAAGACTTGGCCTTCGAGCACGGCGACTTCCGTACCGCCGTCTTTTTCGGTGATCACAAACTCCGTGCCTTTGATGCCCATGACTCCACTGGAAGTGCGAACCTCTACGGGCTTCTCTTTCTGCTTGGCGAGTTTGCCCCACAGGCCGCCACTTTTGAGATTGATCACGTTGGCGGTATTCTCGGAAGCGATCGAGATGGTGGTACCTTTGTTGATACCGATCTGACCTCCGGTGTAAAACTCGATGGAACCGAATGTGTCAGCATTCGTCCGAAGGCTGTCACCGACATAGTCTTTCATCTCAACGTAGCCCTGATACCAGGAACCTTCTTTTCGCGAGAAGTCGAGTCTACCGCCCTCGCTAATTTTGGTCACCCGTGAGACCTCTTTACCGGGCTGAGCGGTAGCGGGTAAAATGGGAGCAGTACAAAGGGCCGTTAAAAACAGGCCAACAATCAGACTTTTAGGAAGTCCACGCATAGGATGCCTCCAGGCATAAATTCTTTATTTGGAGGCGGGAAAGCCCCCTATCGCCGGTTCCGTATTTGGTCTCGTTATCCTTCCCCTCTTTGATGGAACCCAGTTCCGGCAGGGGCGGTGACACCGTCTGCCTCGCGCGCATCTAGCTTTTCGTTGCCTGCGATTTTTCTTCAACACCGCCCATAGCAAAAACGCCCCAGGTTTCCTCGGGGCGTAGATGCTTAACGGGACTGCTGCAGTGTTAGTGCATGGTGCAGATAGCCTGACCGCTGCCGGCGTTCCAAGAATCTTCACTCCAGGAACTGCCACCGAAACCGCCGGCGACCGAGGGCATTTGGCCCCTATCCGTGCGTCCGATAATGGGAGAATAGCTGCTCTGACTGTAAATCCATTGAGCCATCGCGACGTCTCGCGAGGTGAGCCGCGATGATGCGTTCTGTTCGGAACTGTACATCACGTCGCGTCGGTCTTGAGAGTGGTCGAGACCCAGAACGTGTCCCAACTCGTGGGTCATCACCCGCTCCAGTTGGTCGCCTGAGCGACCTGCGGTGCGCACAGACAGGTCGGTGGGAATGACGTGAGAGCTTGAGCGGATCATTCGCGTCTCCGCTCGGGCACCCGATGAGACTTTAGAGCCGCTCCAGTCGATCGTGAGGTCCGCTTGGCCATTGGTCAGAGCGAAGACCTGACCGATACCGGCATTGTTCCAACTCTGAATCGAGCGCGAGATGACCTGGTCGCCTTGGCCTCCACCGGCATTGATGGTGAGAGGCAGAATGCGAGGGTCCAAACGAATGGGGCGGCCCTGATTTTGGATGTAGGCGTATCCCGAAGGCTGGCCCACGGAGGCGCCTGGGTAGTTTGACGAACCGTTGGATGGATAGTTCTGGGGAGGATAAGGATTGTTTTGGGGTTGAGGATAGGGATAATTTTGTTGGGTCGGCTGTGGATAGTAGGGAACGTTCGAAGGATATTGCTGAGGGTACTGGGGCTGTTGGCGCTGCCGGGACATCTGGTAGAGAATGCTCGCGACACCGATAACAGCCGCCGTCTTGTCTTGACCACCTCGCCCGATGGAACCGATGGAAGGTCCCCCTCCGCGTTGGGAGCCTATGATGGAAATGACGTCACCGAGCCCAAATTGGTTTTGAGCGGTGGCGGGAAGAACGAGGCTGAGGCCGACGGCCAGAGTGACAAAAAGACGAGTAATCCAGGATTGAGTTTTCAAAGCGACTCCTTTCGTGAGACATAGGGTTCAACTATGGAGTCGGGAAATAATTCCCACAGAAGAATAAAGTTCAGCTAAAGTTTTGCTGAAGCCACGCTGGGGTTCGTCAGGTTTAACAAACTGGCAACCCATTGTTCGTACCTGGTTGGCTAGAATAAGTCTAAGGCCAGTCGGTTATACAAGAGCTTCCACAATGCGCGGCTCCCCCGGTGCGGCTTCCGAACGGATTCTCTCATGACTCCTTCCAAGAATTTAGCTTCCTCTTTCCGCCTCGCAACCTTCAACGTTCGCAACTATTTCGATGAAAATAACGACCCTCTAACCCGAGACGATGAAGACCCCAAAGACCCTGAAAGCGCCGCTGCGGTGGCCGACGTCATCAGAGAAAGCCACGCCGACATTGTGGCCCTTCAAGAGATAGAGACGCTGGAGGAGCTCATCGCTCTGCGCGACCGGAACGGCCTGACCGAAGCCTACCCTTATCTCGTGCTACTGGAGGGCAATGACACCCGAGGAACCGACGTGGCGTTGATGAGCCGCTATCCTGTATCTGACGTTAAAAGCCATAAAGACGAAGTCATCGGCGTCGATCAAGGCAAGGACTTAAAGTTCCGACGCGACGTTGTGCAGGCGGATGTCGCTTTACCGAATCACGAGACGCTGCGGGTCTTCGTCACTCACTACATCATGCAGGGCAACTCGTGGAATGACGCGCGACGTTTGGAAGAAGCCCAGGCGACCCGAGATATCGTTCTCAGGGAGTCACGCGAATTTCCGACCACCCACACCGTGGTGATGGGAGATTGCAACGATACCGTCGGTAGCGCAACGCTGAACACGCTGACCTCACAGAATGACGATGCGACGCTCTATAACATTTCTTACGGCACGCCCAACAGTTGGGGACACTGGACCCATCAAGCAAAAAAGCACGGCGGCCCCAAGCGACTGGACCATATCTTCACCACCGAGGGTCTCCATCAGCACCTGATTGGGCACGGAGTGATCGAGGGTCCCTCGGCCCTAAAAGCCAGCGACCACAACCTCGTCTATGCCGACTTCCGAATGGCCATCGCGGCGTGAGTACCGAATTCCATAGGACGATCCACTCGGTCGAGGCTTTTTTTTTCTTTTTTTTTGCGCCACGCTCAGGCCGCTCAGCGCTCTTGTTGGCGGCATTCGGAGGCTACCACGTCTAACACGGTACGCTGGTGATCGTCATAGAAGCGAAAGTGTAAGAGCGTCTCGTCGGAGTCCGGCCTTGTCAACTCGGTGATCAGGGCGGAGCTTTTGGCGACCGCCATGCCCAACAAAGAGATCTGCCGTTCACGACAGCGAGCCTGCATGCCTCGACAATTCGGAAATTCGAGCCAGTGGTCGATGCCGTGGGGATCTTCGAGTACAACCACCACCGCATCGTCGGCCCCCTCCCAAGCCCAGCCTCGAAGATTGGCCTCAAAAAACACGTGAACTCCAACGTCTTCCTCAGGGACCTCGGCCGGATCGGCTGGCCTCTCCTTTGGCTGTTCAGCAGCCTGCACAGGCGCGGCGGGCTCTGAGCCCAGTGGTAACGATTTCGGCGCCGTTGGCGGAAGCGCAAAGGAACTCGGGCGCACCAACGCTGTAGCTTCCGGGAGTTTGAGCGACTTGGGCCGAACGGTGAACGGATCGATGGTGGGAAGTCCTAGAGGGGTGGGGTCATCGTCATCATACCCAGCGAAGCTCCGAAGGTCAGGGGTGACCGGCTTCGGAAGCTGATTGGGCGGCTCCTTGGGCCTCCGTGGTGGAAGGTTCTCGGGCGGCATGAACGGGACTTGCTCGACTGTCCGAGCTTCAAGCCACTCGATAAGTTTTTTTTGGCCCAGTTCTGTGGTCGGCTCCCGCAGAAACTCGAAGCCCGTTTCGAATCGATTTTGGCTTTTCCAAGTCGCCCAAACGACTCTGGCTCTCAAGTCCAAGGTGAATCCGATAGGCTCTTCAAACTCAAAATGG
Source organism: Candidatus Xenobia bacterium (assembly GCA_037968995.1). GTDB lineage: Bacteria > Vulcanimicrobiota > Xenobia > Xenobiales > JADMJV01 > JAEXNA01. The sequence continues at coordinate 29,364 of JBBKWP010000460.1, read as the reverse complement.
AGTTCGAGGATCTTGCCGGCCGGCAACTCTCCATCAAGCTCAGCCCCGAACCCACTCCAACTAAGATTGGACGTGACCGCTCGATAGCTCGGAAGCCCTTCGGATTTCACGGTGATGCGATGGGGTGGTCGAGACCCTTTCCTTTGACTGTTTCCCACCAATTCTGGCGGCTGACGGCGTCCTTCCGCAGTGCCAACGACGACAAATCCGCCCTCTTCAGACGCTCGGCAACTCATCACTCGGACGGGCACCGATAGGGTATCGCCTTCGCTTCCCGGCACATTGAGGCGAACCTCGAAACGCTGGTCTATTCGATAGGCCTTCATGGAGAGGAAAACCACCGTTCGACCTTTGATCTCCACGAGATCTCCTCGAGGCTTTAAAAAGCCTAACAAACCCGTCGCCGCATCTCTTCAAGATCCTCGGCACGTATGTTGAGTTGGAGAGCAAGACCAGCAAGGGTCTGAGTCTGTTTGAAAGATAGCTCTGAGCTTAAAAAGCAGAGGGCAACGAGGCGTTCGGCCACCTGATATCTCTCATCCTCGTCAACAAGAATCTCGCCAAGATTCACCACTGGTTTGGCCGGAGGCGCTGTGAGACCCCGCACAAGCAAAGGAATTCTGGCCCCGAGAGACAGGTCCATCTCGTCAGCTAGTTGGCAAAGAAACTCGGTCTCTTGAGGCGTGACCATTCCATCTGACCATGCCAGTTCGAAGAAGGCGCTTAGCACCGCGAGCTTTCCATCGAATTCTTCCACAAGGCTAAAATGTGGGGTCGAGCATTCATTTCCTTTCGCTCGTTCTATTTCGCCTTGCCGATCACTTTGGCTTGGTAACGGCCAGAAGTTCGTTTGGAGAGTTCCTCGACCACAGCCTGAGGATTGTTCTGCTTTGTATCCAGCACGAAGGTGGCAAGAGACCGTTGAAAATCTACATCGACATTTTGAACACCGGGGATCGCTTTGAGCGTGTCACGCACGCGCTTCGTACAACCGGCCCCTCAGGTCATGCCGCTGACGGCAAGTTGGACCTTCAGAGATTCGGCCATGACTGGTCCGCCAACGAAAAACAGGATGATAATGGCTGTAAAAAGGCTAGTTAATGACTTCAATGTGGCTTCCTCCGACGGATTTATCAAACAATATAGCTACAGGCGCCATCGTTGTTGTTCAACAGATTGACAAAGACGGGCGGGTCTTGAAACGTCGCGAAAGTCCCGCTGTTGGAATCGAACACCATTTCGTCCACGATGATCTGACCACCACCGCTGGTGTTGTCCGCGTTCTCATTGGATTGGGATAGAAATCCACCCATCGAGAGGCGTCCCTGAAGGCTGGTCATTTTTAATGTGTTCATCTGGTTCATCGAAGTGTTCTCTTTTCTTTGGTACGCTTTCATCATAGGGGGAGACCCCTAAAAAACACTGAAACGGAGCCTGGAAACATTTTGGCAACACCTAGGTGCCACATTCCATATGGACCAGACTATCCTTACCTGCCGGGAATTTTACTCGCATAAAAGAAAAACTTTCCGTCAGGATGTGGCGCGGCCTTTTCAATGGCCTCTTTAGTGGTGACCTTCACTTTCCCGTCGGCGGGGTCCATATATCGCACCTTCACACCATCTAAGCCAAGCAGAGTGACGATATGTCCGCGACCAGACGGAGAAAATTCCGGCCCATTCAGACCCATAAGAACGGGCGTCTTTTCTTGATTTAGCTTCTTCTCCAGAGTCGGCCAGTTCTTAGCCTGAAAGTTACCCCCGTCGCGCCAACGATACCCCGCTGACTTCGATTCGGAATTCAGAGCATTGAGAAGCCCAAATCCGTAACGGAGGTCGATATCTCGGTCGGTCAACCTCTTGCCAGTGAGCGCGTTGACACTCACGGCCACCGATGTCTGGCCACACGACACAGAGTTCCGTTGCCGCTGCGGCTTCACCGTGAGCCCAGTTTTGACGCGCAAGGGAGCCTGGCGCGTGGGACGCGGAGAAGAATCCCGTTCCGTAGCGCGGGTTTCTGGGAAATGACCGCAACCTGTGAGGTTCCGGGGACGGAAAACAAAGGCGTTCAGCGGACTCCGCTCTCCGAAATTAGCTCGCATCGAGGCGGCCACATCATGGTCGTTGATAACCTGATCGAGCGCAGAGCCGTTCTCGGCAAAGAGATTGAGTTCAGGCACGCCGGGACTAAGCGTCACCCTGTCGAGGACAGACTGGGCGTGGGCTACCTGCTGATCTCTTTGGCACAGGTTCTGAGAACAGCACTGGGCCCAACTATCGGTCGGAGTGGGGACCACCCCATATCGGGCCTGTTGAGTGAATTGTATGGACATCGAATACCTCCAAAGAATGAGCCGAAGAATCTTCAGCCTCTAATCCCATGGTAGGGTCCAATTCCGTACCGGAATGCTGCCGGTAGGTTACCTATCTATTGACGTTATGTGACGAAAATATGAACAACGCCTAAAAAGCGGGCTAAGTCAGGGTCAAAGCCAGGAATACCCTAGTCTCGCTCTCCCGTAAAAGAGATGATATCCCCAGGGTCGACCTTCACAGCGGCCTCTTCCGCCTCCGGACTAAAGCGCCGCCACAACTGGTAGGCTCCAGCTTCGATCCTTTGGGCGGCATGAAAGACGTCTTCCCAACCGCGATACAGGTCACTCATCTTAAGGCTGCGTTCCGCGCCACGCATCCGCTCTGCGCCCAAAAGAGCCGTCTGGATGTCGTCGTCAATACTGGCTAAGATCGAGGCAGCCACGTACATGTCCTGGGCTCTTTGACCGTGGACCGTGCGGCTACGCACCTTCTTCGTGAACTGTTTGCGAGTCTGTACCAAGGATTCTAGATGCTCTTGTAAGGGAAAAAGAGCATCTACCAGAGTTGTCAGGCTCTTACGACCTTGCAAAATGGCCCGATAACCTTTGTAGGCTTTGGCGTAGATTCCTGATAGACGAGCCTGCTCTTCGGTTCTTGCCCGAGTTGCTTGAGGGTCTGGATACATGCGAACAAGCAAGCATTTTGGGCAGTCCGTCCCCTCACCCTGACCGCCACACCGCGGGCAGATGAGCACTCGACCGCTGAGTTGAAACTGAATCTCTTCTTGAGCGTCGAGAACCGCTTGCCGGGCGTCTTCAAAAACCTCAAGATCATCCAGAAAGTCAGTTCGATTTTCATCCTTAGCGAACGCCGGCAGTTCTTCTAAGACATCAGCAATGGAACGATAGGCTTCCAAGGTGCGCTGGATGGGTTCCCGCATTCCGTAAGCCATGTCGGGATTGGCCGCGAGGTCAGCGGCCATTTCTTCGGCACCGCCCCTCAGTCGGCCCGCCATCGAAAGACAGGGCTTGTGAAGGTCCGCCGCTCCCACGCGACCCTCAGTCCATTTCTTACTGAAATTCAGCAGGCCCCGAACCGTGCCGAGATCGTCTGTTGGAGGCTCTCCTCCACCATAGTTCCCGTGCAGAGCGGCGAGAAGATCGTCAGCGGCCACGTCCTCTACCTTGAACTACGCGGGGTCGTTGGCCGGTAGAGCCGTGCGCTTTAAGAAATCGAAGGTATAGATGCCGGTGCTGTGACCGTCGTTGAACAGAAAAGAGAGGGCGTACCGGCCCACTGGGGAGAACTCCACGACCCGGGCTTCGGAAACCACCGGAGTCGAAGAAGAAATGACGCGCAAGGAAGGGCCGGGCTTTGAGATTTTCTCTCGCTCGGTGTTGCAGGTGGCGCAAGGACAGTCTTTACGCAACTGACTCATGGAGTGGTGAGTACGCGAACTGTCCATCCACTCGATAACAAGTTGACCATTCTCAACGTCAAGCTGAAGGTCGCGGGGTCTCGAGGTTGTCATGCGGGCAAAGTTCCAGGAACGGTTGAAAAATCCTGGAACTCATCCGGCATGCGTGCACGTCTCGACGACTCATTCAACATACTAGAGAACCCCGCCCTGTTCGGCGGCCATCGCCGTCCTGGACTGGTCAGCGTTTCGGCTAACCGCAAGGGAGAGCTTTTCGCCTATCGACGTTCCGGCGAGGAGATAATGAAAGAGCAGGTCACTTTCCAGCCCTTCTTATGGCTCTCGGAACCCGACGTTCTGCGGGGCTTAGCGGGCGTGGAATGGACAACAACTCCACTCCAAGGAAACAACTTCTATCGTCTCCTTTTGAGAACGACCGATTGGAGCGACTTGAAGAAGGTCTCCGACCATATCGCGAAAGCGTCTGGTACCTATGCCAACCATCCGCAATCCCCTCAGCTGTTCTTAAATGATCCCGAGACTCAATTTCTACTATCCAGCGGCCTCACTTACTTCAATTCCATGGCCATCGAAGATGTGCGAACTTTGTTCATCAAAGTCTACACCGCGGGCCAGAGCTCCCATGATGCTGACGATGATCCTCAGCGGATCGTGGGTATTGCTCTCAAATTTGGCTTTGATGGGCCTCTCCATCTCTTGGAGGGTGACGAAGAACAGATCCTCTGGCGACTCACCGGAAATATCAAAAAGCTCGACCCCGATGTTCTCTGTGGTCACAACCTATTCAAAGGAGACCTCGAGGCCGTCGCCTCTCGGGCCAAAGCCCTGAAGGTGCGTCTCGACTGGGGCCGCGATGGCGAGCGACTGAGCGGCCGAAAAGCGAGAATGCAAGTCGCCGAGAAACAGCTAGACTTCCAGCGGTACAGCGTACCGGGTCGCGAACTCTGCGACTCCTGGCTTTTGTCGATTCTCTACGATGTTTCCGGGAGGGAAATGACAGGCTACGATCTTGAAGACGTCGCCCAGCATTTCTCCTTGCCGTTTGGACGACGAAGCCAACCCGTTGAGACAAGGGCCATCCAAGACGTTGAGGCCTTAGCAAAGCTGTATCGCTCCCTCATCTATCCCTACTTTTTGCAGGCCCAGATCTTTCCATTGACCTTTGAAAGCGTAGTGATGCGTGGCAATGCCACACGCATCAATCATCTTTTCCTAAGAGAGTATTTCCGCCAGAACTACTCCATCCCAGCCAAACCCGAGATCGTCCCCTTTGCCGGCGGCCTTACGGCACAAGAGCACGAGGGCTGCGCCTACGGTGTCTATCATTGCGATGTCGCCTCCCTCTACCCGTCGCTCATCATCGCTTTCGACTTGGATCCCCAGGGAGACGAACTTCGCATCTTCAAGGGTCTGCTAACAGACCTCCGGGAATTCCGCTTTCTAGCGAAGAGTCAGCAAAAAAGCGCGAAAACAGAAGCGGAATCTCTGTTTTTCGGTGGCCTCCAAACCACGTTCAAGATTCTGATCAACTCTTTTTATGGCTACCTCGGTTTCGGTCACGGTCATTTCGCCGACTTCGAAAAGGCCGCCGAGGTCACCCGACGGGGTCGCGAACTGTTGACTGAGATGATGGATTGGTTGAAGGCTAAAGACGCTAGAGTCCTAGAGGTCGACACGGACGGTATCTATTTCGTTCCATCGCCGGAATTCGCGACCCAGACCTGGATCGAGACTCTCAACGAACAGCTTCCCTCGGGCGTCCAGGTGGAGTTCGATGGGCGCTATCGTGCCATGTATTGTCATAAAATGAAGAACTATGCCCTCCTAGAAGAGGACGGAACACTGATCCTCAGGGGTTCGGGACTTAGATCGCGGGCTACAGAACCGTTCTTGAGGCAGTTCATTGAGGATCTGATCCGATCGGCGCTCAGCGACAATGCGGAGCCTCTAGAATCGGTATTCACCGCCTACGAAACCCGGCTAAAAAACAGGGAGTTTGAGGTCGACGACGTTGCCAAAACCGACACCCTCATCGACAGTCCGGTAAGCTATGCCAAAAAGATTGAAAAAGGAGCCAGAAATCGCGCGGCGGTCTACGAGATCGCTCTTGGTGCTGTCCGTGAATTTCACGCCGGAGAAAGCCTCTCTTACTACGTCACCGGAGAGAAAGCGACGGTCACAGTCTACGACCACTGCAAACGAGTGGAAGACTATAAACCTGAGGCACCGGACATCAACACCAAATACTACCTGAAGAAACTCAAAGCAACCTACAAGAAATTCCAGCCCATCCTCGCCCGCCAACCGCTTCGCTCAGAGATACCTTTTCAGGACTTACCACCTGCCACCCATTAAAAATGGCCCAATGGATCTCAAACCCGGCCGTTAATAGGTCAGAAGGTGGTCCAGCTTCGTCCAAAAATCAGCAGAAAGACAGCTACGGTGTAAGCGACTGTCAGAACCACGGGGTAAGCCAGTCGGAGCGCTCTCGATGAAATTCTCCGGTCCCACACTCCAAAGACCGAGAGAAACAGATAGACCGCGATGACAACATTGAGGCCGATTCCCCACGGCAGCACTCTCCTCAAGTCCATCGAGGCAAAATCCGGATGCTCCCACAAAGGGAAAAAGCGCCTCTGTAGATTCCAGATAAGCATCAACCCCGCCGAGGGTAAAAGCAGTGCGGCTCCCAAGGTGCCGCTCAGTCTGCGCTGTCGATGGCGGGACAGGTGTCGAAAAAACTTCGTGGCGAGCAGAGGGCAAAGAAAAATCAAACCGGCCCAGATCAACTGAATGCTCTCAGACGTGGGTAAGACCTCGAGTTGGTAAAGGCCCACTCCACCCTCTCGGAAGCTGACGGACTCCACACCGCGAAGCGCCGCTTTGGTCATTTCCGGAAAAAGCGACTGGGCTCGATTTTCAATCCGCATCGCCGACACTAGATAGACTAGGGCGAAATAGAAAAGCCCGAAGAGTGACGGCGCCATTAGCATCAACACGACGCTTCGGCCTCGAAGATAGTCGGTTCGAGATTTCGGAAAAAGCGACACGATGGGAATAACTTTTCTCTGTTCGGCTGCGCTCAATGTGAGATGTCCCCCCGGTTGCGGAAACGCGGCGGGCGGCATCCAATAAGTCACCACCACCGAGGTGCCTTTCAATTTTTTGGGAGAAAAGAAGAGCAGCGGGTTCGATGCCTCCAAGTCGGCGCCAAACTCCCGGTCGTCAAAACGAGAAACCGTCAATTGACCACAGTAACCAAGAACACCGTCGGCGTTCTTTCCGTGACCCAAATACTTCTTTCTGACCGCCAACTGACTCCGCTCCTCCAAGGGCGAGAGTGGTACTCGAGAGACCTCAAGTGTCTCCAAGACATCGTCGGGCGGTGCCAATGGAGGGGGGGGGTACTGACCCTTCACCGGCTTCTTCGCCACCTCGGGGAAAACTTTGGCCTCCGATTCGACAGTTTGGTTCTGGAGGTCGAGAAAGGGAGAAACCGCGTCGGCGGGCGGTACCCCATCGGGAAAGGTCTCAGCGCCCTCCCCAACGGACTCTCCATCGACCTCGAAATCGAGGGTTACCGAACCGATGTCCGCCACAGCTAGAGCGGAATAGAAATCGATGGACTGTTCTAGATATTCAATCAGCTCTTCCGGCTGCAGACTCGGCGGGGGCGATCCGACATCATTCGGACCTTGTCGCATCCAACGCAAGAACTCGTGCGCGAAGGGAGTGAGAGACTCTTCCCTCCAGAGCACGACTCGCAAGGGAGTGTTGGCTTCTGATTCATCGTTCTTGAGGCCAACCAACGTGAGCATGCTGATCGAATCCCAGGAGAGTAGGAAAGCTTGAAGCGTGATCTGAAAACTAGCCAGTAGAAAGCTTCTCATGCCGGCTTCGGACTTCTCTGCAGCGTTCTCGAACCAACCCTCCTCCAACAATTTCAGCGAACTCTTCTGAGCCGCGGTCAAGTGGGGTGAAAAATAGGTCAGGGAGGGCGGCACTGGGGCTTCAGACCTCGGACAGGGCTCGCAACTGGGAACCCCTCTGGAGAAGTTGACCCAGGTCCGAACTGAGTAGCCGCAGATAGCCGGCCGCTTCCATAAGCCAAGTGCTGTAGCCCTGGTATTCGATTCCCAGCCGTTTATTGAGGTCCAAAACAATCTCCTCCAAGGAGACAAAATGATCCGCTTCGTTAGGCGCCTTCTCGCCTTCTGGACTGTGTTCCAAAAGGATTTCATACCAGAGTTCGTCTAGCAAAGTTCGGAAACCGACCAACCCTTCTTGAAACTCCGGAGGAAACTTAAACTTCTTGGAGAGGCCTTTCTCGTAGTGGTCCTCGAGATGGAAAAGAGTTCGACTGGCCGCTCCGTAGTATTCCAAAAGGGAAAGGATCACGACACCACGCTCGTGAGCACCGGGACGATGCCGGTCTACCGAGAAGAGCAAGTCGTGGATGGTGAATTTCAACGAGCGAAAGTTGCGCTCCCGGAGTTCTCTTTCTCTAAATGAGTCTCTAGGATCACTTGTAAAAAGCCGCCTCATGACTTGATCATAGTTAGCCTTCACTTCTAGCTCCAAGTACCGAATCTGACGACTGCACTCAGCAGAGGCCAAATCCGGGTCTTGAAACAGCATCCTTCGGACCCTTTTCGCGAGCCCCAAAGTGTGAATGTGCTTATCGGGAAGTCCGGCCGTGAGAATCTTCAGAAGGGGGTCGGCCAGCAATCCGAACACCACACTATTCACCAAACTGAAAAACAGTTGAGCAGTGACCAGTTGCGCCAACAAGGTGGGCTCCGGGATGAACCACGTCACCAACGTCTCCACCAGCGTTAGGTAGGTGGGAAACAGGAAGAGGGCTAGGGTCACTCCTATGAGCTTGGTCACGAAATGAGCCCAAGCCAGACGTTTACCTCGGGCGTGGCTTCGCAAGCTCAGCATCAAAGCGGTGACTGTCAATCCGAGATTAGCGCCCAGAAAGAGGGCCGCACCGGTGGCCAAGGTGAGGGTTTGTGAGTTCACGACGCTGAGCAACAAAACCAGAGGAGCCGACGCGCTCTGGAGGATAAGCCCTAGAACTGTTCCAAAGCCGAAAAAGGAAAGCTGCTCACCCAGACCTTGGCTTCCCGCCGAAAGCAATACTCGCTGCTGCAACTGCGCTCCGAAGATTTCGGAAACTCCTCCATAGAGCAACTCCAGCCCCATCAATGTCAGTCCCACGGATAGAAGTGCGGAGGTGATCTCCTCCCAATATTCCGTCTTTGTGAGGAGCAGTCCCAAGGCTCCCAAAGCAACCAGGAAGGCGCCCAGATGCCAGCCTGACAGGATCACCCATATCCCGGCGGTTGTGCCCGCGGAGGCTCCCAACATCGCAAAGTAGGAAGAGCGCAAACTGATGAACCCGATGTCCGTCAAGCCCATCAAGGTGATGATGGAAAGATTGCTCGACTGAGTGAAAAGCGTCCCCACCGCACCCCAGCACCAAGAAGCCAAAGGGTTGGAGAAGCCGCGCTGAAGATGTGGTCGAATTCGAGAAGACGCGAAGCTCTCAAGTCGTCGTAAAAGAGTGCGCAGCCCATAAAAGAAGAGTCCCAAACCTCCGAGTATCGAAAACGCTGAGGATGTCAATGGTGAGTCTCCAGATAAGCGAGTTGTCCCGACTTGACGATGGTCTCCAGTCGAACGATCCCGTTTTTGTTGATGATCAACCGCACTCGTTCGTAGTCTACTCGGCTCTTCGACTCTTGTGGCCCCAAGATGGTTTCATATCGAAAAACGGCGTTAAGATGATAGACTTTGGGTGCCTGGGCGGTGCGCGCCTTGCTGTCTTTGTCGAAGTAGCTGACCGGCACGGTCGGATTGTCGAGTTTACTCAAAAAAGGACTGATGTCCAACCTCACGACGTTCTTGAGGAGAGGAAACAGCTGACTTTGGTCTTCTCCCAGAACTTCAAAATCGAATCGCCGAGCGACCTGGAGAATATGTTCTCTGCGGACCGGATCGCTGGCCTTTGTCTGACCCAAAGTTCTCAAGTAGGCGACGTCCGCCGGAGCCTCAGGGACAAACCGAAGGTACTCAGAAGCGGTTCCGAACAGATGGTCCTTCTTTTTTCCGTCAGGGAGCACGCTTTGGTGGGACAGAAGGTAACGCTGGTCCGGAAGCCGTTCCCTGAGACGCGAACTGAAATAATCGCGGGAGATTTCCTTGACCCGATCCTTAAAGATATAGGCGAGCACTGCCACTCCGATCAAAAAAGACAAACGTATGCCCGAGTCATTCCCAGTGAGATATTGAACCCTCTGATGCTCCACCAAACCGGCGATGAGGGCGGCTAAACCCGCTCCAACGGCGGCCGCGTAGTTCTTGTAGAGAGTGTCTTTCTTGTCCGAGACGGCACTCAGAAAGAGGGGCTCCCCCAAGTACTTTTTTAACAGTCCCAGTCGATAGGTGTAAGCTTCGAAAGGGACCGTTCTGTCTTCGCCTTTCCCTAGGATCAGCAGATCGTGCTCAATCCGATAGGTGATCTCTTTCTCCAAAAGGCCACTGAGTCGGTCGGCGTGCTCGGGCAGCGCGTCGCGGGCCCGGAGCAGAACAAGTTCGGCACGATAGCTCAGGTATTCATCGGTCAAGAAAAACGCCCGTTGAACGTCGTCGTCCACTAGGTATTTCGCACGACGTACTGGGGTCAGGCAAAGTTCTCTAAAACTCCACAGAAGCAAGATCCGATGTTCCAGCTCTTCGGCGAGATGGTTCCGCGCCTGGCTGTCTTTGGGCTTCTTCTTTTTGGGAAGGGAAGAACGGAGCTTCTTCAACTCGGTGTAGAGAAAGTTGCCAAACAGTTTGACTTCCTGAATCACGCGCGGCCCAAGCTTCTGGCGTTCGAACGTGTTGAGATGCTCGGCGAAGTATGCCTCTACAGACGGAAAACACAGCAACTCTGGAGGCAAGACTCTCCACTGTTGATAAAGCGGCGCGCGAACCCGGAAGTAGCTCGTCCAATGGCGAAAATACTCATCGGCGTGAAAATTTGTGGAGTTCACTCCCAATGCGTAAGGGAGATAGAGAAAAAGGTCCACTTTGAACTTGCGTCGATTTTCGAACGGTCCTCGGGGTCGCAAGTCGAAAGTGAGGTCGCTTTCCATCTGTAAACGGTCATGAACCGAATGGCGAACACGAAACTCCGGACGTTTGCGCGGAAGCCGGTCGTCGAGAATGCCGCTCGACTCCCGGAGGCGTCCTTTTTCCTTCGGTCGGTCACCGGCCATGCGAGCTAAAACCTTACTAAGTCGCTTGCTCTCGATGGTGTCGCTAGTCGGATCGCTATCTTCCTGACTCGTTTCAACCGGTTCATGAGTCTTATGGAGATTCAATCCGTTTTCGAGAGTATCGATGAATGGTCTCCTCGTCGTCGGAGAGGCATCGGAACTATGATCAGAATCTTGTTGCAGGTGGAAATAGCCTCTCCCCCCATGTTCTGTCAAACGGACCCGAGAGCCTGTGTGAAGAAAGCTTTTCCTTTTGCCGATGCGCCGGGAAGGTCCCCTCTGCACAGACTGATGCCCGTGCGGGATCCCCCGGTCTTAGGTTAGTGCCGTTTTCTTGGCGAAGTGTGGAAGGACATTCTCGCAGTACTCCTGGAGATTTCTCTCTTCCTCGCCGCACATCAGGTAGATGCCGAACTGATCCACTCCGGCCGCTTCAAGCTGCTTCAACTTGGCGACGTGTTCATCGACGGTCCCGAGGATGGAAAAGGAATCCACAATTTCATCGGTGATGAACTCAAGGTGGTCCGCGTCTTTGTTGGCGTGGTCCTTGTAATCGTAACCTTTCCGGTTCTCGATGTACTCCGTGAGTCGAGTGGGGATCTCATCATTGGTGGAGCCGTACTTGGCTACGATGTCGGCCACGTGGTTGCCCACCATGCCCGGAAACCATCTGGTCTGCTCACGCCCCTTCTGTCGATCTCCTACCCAAACGGGCGCCGCGGCCATCACTTGGATGTCCTCTCGTTTGCGTCCCGCCGCTTCAGCAGCCTTCAAAGCTTGTTTAGCAAAATAGTCCACCAGCCATGGGTCGCCAATCTGGAGCACGAGGCCATCGGCGTGCTCGCCCGCCGCCTGCAAAGCTTTGGGTCCGTAAGCAGCCAGCCACATGGGAAGATCGATGTCGGCATGAGCCCAGGGAAGCTCAAGATCTCGGTCGTGGATGTGCACGGACTCTCCACGACCCATTCGCTTCACGAAATCCATGAATTTGACGGTGGTCGCGATCGTTCTGGGCTTCTGACCCAGCATCCTGAGCGAAGAGTCGCCCCGACCGACGCCCACGTCAAACCGATTACCGCTCATTTTCGCGAGACTGGCGAAAGTGGAAGCGGCCAGAGTCCAATCCCGGGCACCCGGATTGGTGACCAGAGGTCCGAAACGGATCTTTTTGGTGTTGGCCATGACGTGAGAGATCACGGTGTAACATTCTTGCCATAAGACATGAGAGTCAAAAAACCAAGCGCATTCAAAGCCTGCTTCTTCGGCCTGCTGACAGAGCGCGACGGTGCGCTCTAAAGAGATGTCTCCCTTAAACGTGATACCAAACTTCATTGTGACCCTCCAACCAAGACTTTTCTCGTACTAAACAACTGTGGTGCGGTTAAGTTGACTTGGTTAGGACAAGGAGTGCAAGGTTCCTTCCCCAAACCCGCTGCTATGCCGAACAGACTGCAGAACAGCTCCAGCCCCTACCTCTTAGCCCACGCGGAAAATCCGGTCGAATGGTACCCCTGGGGAAAAGAGGCGCTCGACAGAGCCAAAGCCGAGAATAAGCCTATCTTTTTGTCCATTGGTTACTCAGCGTGCCACTGGTGTCACGTCATGGAGAGAGAGTCGTTCGAGAGTCCGAAGACCGCCGAAATCATGAACAAGCTGTTTGTGAATATCAAAGTCGATCGCGAAGAGCGACCGGACATCGATGCCATCTACATGAAGGCGGTCGTCCTGATGACCGGCCACGGCGGTTGGCCCACTTCCATCTGGCTTACACCCGACCTCAAACCTTTCTTCGGAGGGACGTATTTTCCGCTGACCCCCCGTCCCGGGCAACCATCTTTTGCCCAATTGTTGCTGATGCTGGGCGCGGCCTGGAAAGACAAGCCGGATGAGATCGAGAGTTCGGCAGTCGAACTTCTCAACGCCTTGAAAACAATGTCGGACATCTCGGTCAGTCCCAATCCCGATCCGACCGCTTGGCTCGAGCGCGCGGTGACGGTCTGCGAGACCCAATACGACGAGAAAGCGGGCGGGTTTGGATCCGCGCCCAAGTTCCCACAGGCGATGGCCCTCAAGTTCCTTCTCATACGAGCCATCGAAACCGACGACAAGGAACTTCTGGAACTGGTCGACCACAGCATGGAAGCGATGGCTCGTGGTGGCCTGTATGACCAGTTAGGGGGCGGGTTTCATCGCTACACGGTCGACTCCGACTGGACGGTTCCCCACTTCGAAAAAATGCTCTACGACAACGCCTTGCTTTGCGACCTTTACTGCGCGATGTATGCTCACTCCGGTAAAGCCATCTACCGCTCGGTTGTAGAATACTTGGTCTCTTGGTTAGGCGACGAGATGACCTTAGAGAACGGTGGCTTCGCCTCCTCGCAGGATGCGGACTCTGATGGAGAGGAAGGCAAGTACTTCGTTTGGACTCCCGCTCAACTCAGCCGTGTGCTCGACGAGAACGAGCGAAAGCTCTTCACGAGTTTCTATCAGGTGACGCCTGCTGGGAACTTTGAAAACGGCGCCAGCGTACTGACCCGGAAACTAACCTTATCTCGCTGCGCCAAAGAACTGGGCTGGGACCTGGAGTTAGCGAACTCCGTCTTGGAATCGGCCCGCAATAAAGCCATGGCCGCCCGCGCCGCTAGAACTCATCCTCATCGGGACGACAAGGCTCTCGCCTCCTGGAACGCCTGGATGGTGTCAGCACTCTGTCGTGCCGCTCGTCACCTAGACCTTCCTCAAGCCAGAGAGTTGGCCCTGGGCGCGGGGGAATTCCTCCGACAACACTTCGCCTCTCCGGACAGCAACGGAAATCACGCTCGCTTGGTCTTCCACGGCGCCTCCCAGGGAACGGCTCTTTCAGAAGATTTCGCGTCTTTATTCCTGGCCTTCTTCGACCTCTACGAAATCAGTCTCGACGACCGCTGGATTCAAGCCGCTCTCCCTCTTTTCGACACCCTGCTCAAAGACTTTTGGGACGAAGAGCGAGGCCTGGTGGCCATGACGAATCCCCGCACCGACGATCTTCCGTTTCGTCCCTATTCTTTTGAAGACAACGCGACACCGTCCGCCCAGTCCCTTTTTATGGAGTGCGCCCGCCGCCATTATCGCTGGACGGGCAAAGAGGCCTCTCGAGAACTTTGGGAAGCCGCCGCCAACAGAATCTCTGATCTGGCGCAGCAGGCTCCCACAGGCCTGGGCTTGGCGCTCGTTTCGGGAAGTCTTATGGGCGGTTCCCACCAAGATCTCATCGTCTCTGGCTCTGAGACATCAACGACTTCCTATCTCGACTGCCTGTCGGGACGCTTCTTACCGAACCTGATGGTGGCCAAAGGGGAGAGCCCGAGCCTCGACCCCGCCCTAAGCCAGGGGAAAGAGTGCGGCAAAGCTTACCTTTGCCAGGGATCGACCTGTCTAGAGCCCGTATCGAGCAGTGACGGCCTCAAAGAGCTTCTAAGCACCCTTTGAGGTTGGCCACATCTCCTGACATATTCTTAGATCACGGATTTGACGGTGAGGAATTCGATCCCGGCTACTGAGCGTCCGTTGTCCATTGGCGAGGTCCAAGCCACGCGACCTTCGCCGATCAGAGAATACTTGTCTGTTTTGACGACGAAATTGATGCCCTCGCCTTGGCTCGTATTCCCGTCGAGAATCACGCGCGCACCGTACTCTGTGCATTCAATGACCGGCACCTGAACCATAAGGCTCCGAGGTCGACCAATCACCACAGTGGCGGCACTTCGGCGCCGAGTCACTCCGCGTCGATCATCGTTGAGAATAATGGGTGTATCTTGCTTGGTCTTCATAAGCCTATTCTAACGGCTCCGATAGAACACATTCGTGAAATAGCACACAAATTTTGTTACCGTCCCGTTAACCTATGTTACATTTTTGTGACCTGAGCGCTAGGAGACCAAACGGTTGGCCGCCTAGCCACGAACCTGAAGCGCCCAGTGAAAGACCTCTTCGTATCGCTGCGCCGAGCGATCCCAAGAGAAGTCCTGACTCATGGCTCTTCTTACCGCATCGGTCCAGAGGTAGCTGTCGCGATAGTCATGGAGCGCTCGGCCTGTGGCAGCCAGCATGGCACCTTTGTCGTACGGTCCGAAGAGGTACCCCGTCCAATCATCGTCGATACGGTTTCGAATGGTGTCTACCAAGCCTCCGGTTGCGCGCGCCACTGGAAGGGTGCCGTACCTCATGGAGATGAGCTGAGACAAGCCGCAGGGCTCGAAGTTTGACGGCATCATAAAGATATCCGAACCGGCGTAGACTCGACTTGCGAGGTCGGCATTGAATCCGATAAAACTTGCCACCCGGTCCCCGTGATGAGCCGTCCAGCGATGAATCTCTTGCTCGTACTGGTGATTGCCAGAACCCAAAAACATGACTTGACACGAAGTGAGCGAGAGCAACTCCGGTAGACTGTCGAGAATCAGACGAATACCCTTTTGGGAGTCGAGCCGAGAAACAATCCCCAGGAGTGGTGCTTCCCCCACTTGAGGTAGACCGACTTGTGCCTGCAAGGCCCTTTTGCATTCTCGTTTCCCGGTCGGCTTGCTGGCGTCAAAATTGGCCGCCAATGCTTTGTCAGTGGCGGGATTCCAAGTGTCGAGATCGAGGCCGTTGAGGATCCCAACGACACGTTCACCCTTCTCGCGCAAGGTACGTTCCAAGCCGAATCCGTAGTCGGAGGTGCGGATCTCGTTGGCGTAGGTCGGCGAAACCGTAGTGACGACATCGGCGGCGTAGATCGCTTGCTCCATCAGGTTCAAAGGCCCTACCGCGTCGTAGACGCCAAGCAGGGGCCACTTCGAACCCCGAACCAATCCCTGATGGGCGATGTTGTGAATCGTGAACACCAGCGCGGCTCGACCCGGAGCCGCCCACTGCAGGCGAATCGCCGCCGCGGAGTGCCAATCGTGAGCGTGAATGATATCGGGCTGCCAACCCATCCTGCTGCATGCTTCTAGTGCCGCTCTGGCGAACAAGACAAACCTCTCAGCATCATCCCCTTCACCGTAAGCTTGGCCGCGACTTCCGAAGAAGAACTGATTCTCGATGAAATAGCCCTGAAGCTTTGTGTCTTCCCACAGTTGGCACTCCTCGGTTCGCCAATCCATGGGCACGGGAAAATTATCCAATACCTTGGTCAGTTTGTAGGCGTTAGGGTCCACGGAACCGTATCGCGGCATCATCAATTTGACGTCCATGCCCCGATTCCTTAGGGCTTGAGGTAAAGCGCCCGCCACGTCGCCCAACCCTCCAACTTTGATCCACGGTGTAGCCTCAGCGGCCAAGAAAAGAACTTTCATGCGGGGAGATTTGGGACATCCCCAAGAGACACCTTTTCCGAGAAGGCCACAAGGTGGACTTTAGAAAACCAAGGCTCAGGGTCTGTCCTCCAACAGGTCTTGGAAAGTCGAGGGCGAGTGATGTTGAAAGGCAAAAAACTAGGATTTATCGGTTCCGGAATTATGGCGGAAGCCATCGTGCAGGGGCTTCTTAAGCAAGACCTTCTCGCGCCCAGCGACATCTGTTGCGCTGACCCTTACTTGCCGCGTGTCAAAGAGTTGGCAAAAACCTACGGAGTCCGTTCCACCACAGACAATCTTGAAGCCGTTAAGGGGGCCGACATCTTAGTGCTGTCCCTCAAACCCCAAGCTCTCCCTGCCGTCACCCCAGGGCTGCGGGGAAAACTTCCAAAAGAGCAACTCCTGCTGTCGATCTTGGCCGGCGTTGACAGTCAAACGCTTCGCGCCGGTTTCCAGCATGACTCCATCGTTCGCACGATGCCTAATACTCCGGCTCGAGTCGGTCAAGGCATGACTGTTTGGACGGCGACAGAGCAAGTCACTGCCCCGCAGCGGGAGATGGCACAGACTCTGTTAGCGGCTCTAGGAGAGGAGATCTTCGTCTCCCGGGAAGGGGACCTCGATATGGCCACCGCCCTTTCGGGCACTGGCCCAGCCTATGTGTTCCTGTTTATGGAAGCCTTGATCGACGCCGGTGTACACATGGGGTTTTCCCGCCGAGTTGCGGAAAAGCTCGTGCTTCAAACCGTCAAAGGTTCGGTCGACTTCGCCATCCAGTCGGACAACCACTTGGCCGAACTTCGCAATCAAGTGACCTCTCCCGGCGGCACCACAGCAGACGCTCTGTATCATATGGAGAAAGGTGGCTTGCGTACAGTGCTGTCCAAAGCGGTATTTGCCGCCTACATCAAGTCGAAAACTCTTTCAGAGGTTGCCGCCAAGGAGGACGGCGATTAAGCCTGGGGCCACCGGAACATTTCTCGACGAACTGGCGGTGGGCCGATACATTGAGGGGACCTCCCCTCTTCACCAAGCGCCCTGCACAGGAAAAGCGTTCTTCTTCACTTTGATCGCCGCGGTGACATTCTGGTACCTCAGCGCCGTCTCGTTTTTTCTTCTGGGCGCCCTTCTCTCATTGCTGGCTCGGACCGCCGGCATTCCTCAGCGGCTCTTCTGGCGCTCCTTGAGACCGTTGCTTCTCCTTGGCCTTTTCTCCATCCTCGCGGGCGCCTTCGTGAACCACCCCCAAGCTTCGCTCTTTCATCCTGTATTCTCTTGGACAGGCCTCCACACCGGAGGTCTCTTCGCAGCCCGTTTGACGACCATCACTCTACTCACCACGCTCTTCTTTCTAACCACCCGATCCGACGAAGTCGTCGGTCTCGGGATCCAGTTGATGCGGCCCCTTCAATGGATTGGCATCGATTCCAAAGAACTCTCTCTACTTACCCATTTAGCTTATCGCTTCGTTCCTCTTCTAACCCGTGAGATCGAGGAACAAAAGCTAGGGAGAATGGCCCGTAACATCAACCCACCACGAGGAGTGACGGCAAGGGCGCGTGAGAATATGGAACGCCTGACCATCCTATTCGTAGGAGCCGTTCATCGGGCGGAGACGACGGCCTTGGCCATGGATCAACGCGGCGTTCTCGCCCACTGGAACGAGGCTCCGACGACCGAGAACAGGATCCCACATCTTATTCCTATCGTCGCTTTGACTCTCATCAGTCTCATCATCCTCGGATTCGACGGCCATTCTTTATGAAGATCGTTCTCAAGGTCGCCTACGACGGTGGGGGCTTCTCCGGATTTCAGCGTCAACCTGACTTCAAAACGGTTCAGGGGACCTTAGAGAAGGCCCTCGCTCAGATCCTCAACCATCCCGTTACTTTAGACGGCGCTGGCCGAACCGACCGGGGCGTTCACGGAACGGGCCAAGTTGTGGCCTTCTCCACGCCCAAAACGTCGGTCAACTTGCGAAAACTCTGTCGCAGCATCAACGCTGTGAGCCGAGAACCTCTCGCCGTCTTGGAAGGCGTCAGTCTTGAGGACGACGACTCCTTTCATCCGAGATTCAGCGCCCGGGCCAGGACTTACTTCTACTACATCATGGACGGATGTGGACCTCAAGAGGCGCTTTTTTGGAACCCTCGTGCCTGGTGCCTCCCGGAAACCGTGGACTGGGAGGCGGCCCAAAAGGTCGCCAACGTCTTCCTTGGCTCGCACGATTTCTCGACCTTTTCCTTCCAACAGCAAGAGAAGCACACATGTGTTCGGGAGATATTCGACCTGAAGCTCACGCCCGAACCGGTTTCAACCTTCCTCAGTCCCAGAGCGGGGCCGCGCCTCATCTGTTTCTCGATCACTGCCAACGGCTTCTTACGAAGAATGGTGCGGTTGCTCGCCGCCGCGGTTGTGGAAGCGGGTGTCGGGCGTCGTTCCATCGAGGACGTAAGGAGACGCCTAGCAGCCCAAAATGCCACCTTGGCCCCACATCCAGCGCCTCCCCAAGGACTCTACCTCAGTCAAATCCACTATGACCCCGACCCTTTTAAGGTTCACGCCCAAACTCCGCGGCATTACGTTGTTCCCGAGCGAACACATCTCAAGTTCAAAGGCTAGAAAACCGGCTTCTGAAGGCTGACAGGAGACACCCCGCGACACGGAAAACAATCCGGCATGACGAAACCCAGCGAAAACGACCTCATTCAAGCCGCCCAAGCCCTAGGACAAGCCACTGTCGGATGCCCACCCGAGGAGCGCGAACAGATCAAAAAACTGTATGCGGAAGTCCAAAGCTTCGCCGAGTCGCAAAAAAACAAGGGCGTGGAGATCGACCGTTCCGCCTTTTTCGCCGCGGGACTCATCTTTCACCCCCATGTTTCCAATGAGGCCGTTATTGAGGCCGCCGTCAAGTATATTGATCTTGACCTGCTGTTTATCAAAGAGATTCACCCCATCTAACCCTCAATCTCAATTAATTGAAAAAAATACAAATTAGTTGATAATATTGCAGGACCTTTTTCAAGAACTTTAGAATTTTATTCTAAATTTCAGTGAAAGGGGAACTAAGATGGCTTACGCGGTAGCTGAATCGGCAATCGTCCTAAAAGGGACTCGTCATGGTTTGCTCGCCTTCGTTAGAGAAGACGCCGACTGGAGAGAGGTCTTGGGAGAATTCGTCTCTCTGACCACCCAGAACTCGGAGTTTCTAAACGAAGCCCGTCTGGTTTTTGACTTCGGTTGGCGAGAAGTCAGCGAAGAGCAGTTCGACAGCCTTCTAACGGTTCTCAACGAAAACGAACTGGGCTGTAACGGCATTCTCAGTACCTCACTACAGACCCGAACGGTGGCTGAATCGCGCGGGTATCGTGCCATCATCGGCCGCCTTGGCTTAGCCCAGCACCACGGACGACGACTGCGCCAAGAACAGGCCGCAGCGCCTGCGGTGGAGCCTCAGGCCATCATCGCACCCGAAGTGGCCACCATTCCGCCCGCAGCCGAAGTCGAACCCCCTGCTCTCAGCGAAGCGTCCATCGAAGTCGAGGACACGAGTCCGAAGACTGGAGTCGCCGCGACAAGCCAAGGCATCGCTTCTGACCCCGACCTTACCGCAAGCCAAGAATCCACACAGAGCCAGTTCGACAGCTCCGAGCCGAGCGTAGCGAACCTGCCGGCGGTTTTTGACAGTTCCGAGGCCGAAGGTCAACGGATTTTCTCAAGTTCTCACGAGCCCGGCATTCACATGCCTCACTTTGAGGATGAAGAGCCAACTCTCTATTTGCGCAAAACTCTCCGCTCCGGGCAACGTGTTGTGTTTGCCGGCAACGTCGTTCTACTGGGCGATCTCAATCCCGGAGCACAGATTGAGGCCGATGGCGACGTAATCGTTATGGGACAGCTTCGAGGCTCGGTCCATGCCGGTTGTGAAGGCGACCAGCAAGCCAGCGTCATCACTTCTTCCTTGCGCGCCACGCAACTTCGCATCGCCGACCGCTTCTATTCAGCGGACACTGACAGTCGATTCTTTAAAAAATCTCCTCCAACCGGGACGCTGCGTGCCAGACTTGACGGTGAAACCGTTGTGGTCGAAGCGCTTCCCGGGCGTTAAGCAGAAAGGGCAATCAAGTGGGTAAAGTCATAGTCGTTACCTCAGGCAAAGGAGGCGTCGGTAAAACCACCGCCTCAGCGAACATCGGGGCCGGCCTAGCCTCTCAAGGAAAGTCCGTCGTCATCATCGACACCGACATCGGTCTGCGAAACCTGGACCTTGTCATGGGGCTCGAGAATCGCATTGTGTTTGACCTCGTCGACGTGGTCGAAGGAAAGTGCCGCAGCTTTCGCCAGGCCTTGATCAAGGACAAACGGTTCGACAATCTCTTCATCCTGGCCTCGGCTCAAAGCCGTGAAAAGGACTCCGTAAAACCGGAGCAGATGAAGAAGCTCTGTAAGGAACTCGAAGACGCCTTCGACTACATCATCCTCGACTGCCCGGCTGGAATCGAGATGGGTTTCAAGAACGCCATCGCGGGAGCCTCCGAGGCTATCGTGGTCACTAATCCGGAGGTCAGCGCCGTTCGCGACGCCGACCGTATCGTAGGACTGCTTGAGGCCGCCGAAATCAAGACCATTCGTTTGCTGCTCAATCGTGTGCGCTCCGGTATGATCCAAAAAAGTCAGATGCTCTCCGTTGACGACATTCAAGACATTCTGAGCATTGAACTGTTGGGCCAGGTTCCCGAAGATGAACGCATCGTCCACGCCTCAAACCGCGGCGAACCCGCGATTCTCGATGCGAAGTCAAAAGCGGGGATGGCCTATCGTAATGTGGTGGCCCGTATCCTAGATCCCGCTGTTCCAATGAATTGCCCGGACACGTCGATCTGGAGTAAACTCCGTCGCGTGTTCACGACTGACCTCGGCGCCCAGGTCGGATAGGAGATAGGCCGTGAATGAACTCTTGATGAAAGTCCCCATCTTTCACCGATGGTTTGGTCCTCGTGAAGACTCGCGTCAGGCCGCCCGAGACCGTCTGAAGACGGCCTTGGTGGGCGACCGTCAGACCGTGGCTCCTCAGTTGATGAACTGTCTGCAAAGAGACATCGAGGAATGTATGTCTCGTTACTTAAGAGCCGACAAAGACAAAAGCGTTTACAAGTTGAGAGACAAAAACGGCAAGATGACTCTTTCCGTGGAAGTGCCCGTCCTTTGTATTCTGCGCCAAGGTTCTCTGCCTGAAGAAGCCCTCATGGAGGGAGCGCGAGAAGAATCCATCGAACTGAAGCTCAATGGACGAAAGCTCCGCAAAGGCCGCGCTCGACGAAACCGCTCCTTCGAAGAGTAGCGGCGACATCTGGCTCGTCAATGACGATCCTGCCCAACTGATGGTGCAAAAGCGGCTGCTCAGCCGCTTTTGCACGTCGGTGACGAGTTTTCTCTCCCCCTTGGAAGCTCTCGCATCGGCACGAAGCGTACCGTCCTCTCCCCTCTTGGTCACCGACTTTCATATGCCGGGAATGGACGGCCCAGAGTTGGCCCAATTCTGGTGTGACCTTCACGACCAGGCTAGAGTATTGGTCGTCTCCGCCAGCGAGTTGTCGTCCAAGGAGCGAATAAAAGTAGAGAAGCTCCCCGCCGAGAGGGTGAAAGTCCTCACTTCTTATCGTATCGCGGAACTCAAAGACCAAGCTCAAGGCTGGTTCGAACATTCTCCTCGGTCGGACTCGAGAGCACACTCAGTCGAGGACGCCAACCTTTCGAAAAATAGCCAACGCTTTGACAAAAGTGTGCTAGCAAAGCTCTCTCATCTAGGTGGAGCAACCTTTGTTACCAGAACTGTCGCCCGATTCGTGGTCAACACGCCTCAGAAAGTGACTCTGATAGAGGAAGCTTTTCAAGAAAAAGATCTTTCTAAAATGCATGCGACCTCCCACTCCCTGAAAGGATCGTGTGGGTTGGTGGGCGCGACGGCGCTTCTCGCGATCGCAGACAGACTCGAAACAGCCACCGACCCAGATCGTTCCGACCCCCTGGACTTTGACACACTCCGCTCTACGATGGTGGACCTCAGGAAAGAATGCACGTCTACCGTTCAGGAACTCGAGGACTCGAGCAAGAAATGAATGAGACCTCAACGCGCGCTTTGATGCTGCTGCATCCAAGGGCCGCACGGCATCGCCAACTCCCCGAGTTGATCGCCCATCTTCAAGCTCTCTACGACCTAGAGATCCAAGAGAGCCAATTCGCCGGCCACACGTCCCAACTGTGCGCCGAGCGTCTGAAGAATTTCCACGGAGTCGTCTTCACCGCTGGGGGGGACGGGACTTTCTATGAGGCCGTGAACGCTTGGGCCGATCTAGGTTTTCCGCCAGGGCCAAGGTTTGGTCCACTGCCGCTGGGAACCGGAAACGATTTCCTATTCAGTATCGACCGAGCGCTTCGGCAAACATCAACCTACCTTAACCGCCCATTGACCCGCCAAATGGAGGCCGATCTGGGAAGAGTGACCTACCAGACGCCCGACGGACCGGCCTCAAAATACTTTTGCGTCGGAGCCACCGCCGGCTTCTCGGCCCAGGTGACTTTCCGCAGAGCCCAACTTGCTGAGAAGGTGCCCGGAGCGTTCTCCTATCTCCTGTCAATTTTTTTGTCGTTGGGCTCCTGGCGCAACACCTGGTGTCGGGTGGAACACGACGACCACGCCTTTGAACATCCGGTTTTCTTCAGCCTCAACGCGGCCAACGTCAAACATTACGGAGGCGGAATGGTCAGCGCTCCCAAGGCCGACCCGTTCGCTGGGCGACTCGATGGAGTGTCCATGAATCTTACCCTTCCAGAAGTCCTCAAAGCCATGCCGCAAAACTTCAAGGGGAACTTTCACCTGGTCCGCAACGTGAAAGAGTTTCCCATCACTACGCCTCTTACTTTGACCACCGGACGGGTAACACCGGTGCAGGCGGATGGGGAACCGCTCGGGCTCACCCCAATGAGCATCGAATGCCTGCCGGGCCGATTGCCGGTTCTGCTTCCTTCTTTGGACTAAGTGTGGGGTGGCCTCACCAGTTTGTTACTAGCAGAGAACGAGAAAGATGTCTTAATTACGTTCAATATCAGGCGCAAATGTCCCCAGGCCCCAAGGGCTCTTTCGGCTGCGCTTCAAGGGCCTCGTTAGCCCAGTCTTTGAAAGCCCCCCGCTGCTCAGGACTTCCCACAGCCGCAACCTTGTCGCCGACTTCAAGCTCGAAAGACGCTCCTGTGTCAGCAATAAGCTCCCCGTCGCGAATGACGGCCACGATGGAGGCTCCCGTTTGGCTTCGCACTTGGAGTTCGTCTAAACGACCCCGACGGTCCGCGGTCAAGTCAACCCACTCCATGCGCAGGCCGCCCAGCTTTCGGCTCTCCTTCAACTCCGAGCCGATACGATAATGATTCTTCCTCACCACATCCACGAGACTGTGCGCTTCAAGCTCATCATAGTTGAGATTTAGGAGTGTCTGATGCACCATCTCAAGGCCTGTTTCCAAAGGCGCCAGAACGACGTCCTCTACACCGACAGAGCAGAGGTCCTCGAGATGCTCGGGGCTCATGCCCACGGCCACCACCGACGGTCCTCCCATCTGCTGAAGCTGCTCTGCGACCACTTGGCTCGTGTACCGGTCGCTGATTGCAAGGAGAACAATGCTGGCCTGAGCCAATTCCAACCGATTGATCGCCTCGGGCGATGTTCCCTCGGCGCAGAACGCTTCAAGGCCGGCTTCGCGCGCGAGTCGCACCCTCTCAAAATCCGAATCCAGCACGAGCGGCGAGTGTCCCAATTCCTTGAGTAGCCTCCCCACAAAGCCTCCCAAGGAGCCATATCCTAGAAGGACTGGCCGACCTACGGCCGTGGGATAGTCTTGGACCTCAGGCAGATCCTCAGGAACATTTCCCTGCCACCAACGATAGAGTCGATAGGCGGGACTTGAACTGAACGGCGTCAAGCCCATGGTGACCACGGCCACCGAAATCACCACAAAATAGACATCCTCGTTCAGACCACCCGATTCCCGGCCTTCACGCGCCAAGACGAAAGCGAACTCCCCGACTTGAGACATGCTGAGCGCCACCGCCAGGGGCACGATCTTTCGATAGCCAAAGGCCCGTGTCACAAGCCCCAACAGGATTCCCTTGCCAATGAGTACCGCCAACACTAGTCCCAAAACGAGACCTACGTGGTCGAGCAGGTACCGGGGAGAAATCAGCATCCCCACACTGGCGAAAAAGAGCAGAGAAAACACTTCACGGAGGGGAATCATATCGGTGAGAGCGTCGTGACTGTACTCCGAGCGGCTCAGAACCAAGCCGGCCAGAAACGCTCCAAAGGCAAACGATAGCCCTACGAGATACGTGGCGTAACCTACTCCTAAGCCGAGCGTAAGTACCACGACGATGAACAGTTCTCGAGACTTCCACTTCACCACACGATACAGAATCCACGGCAGAAATCTTACTCCCACGAGGAGCATAAAGCCGACGAACAGACCCGCGCGCAAGAGTGCCACTCCGAGAGCGTCCATGCCCGTTTCCAGATCACCCATGGCCGGCAAAAGGATCATCATAGGGATCACCGCAAGATCCTGGACCACGAGGATCGCGAGCATAACCTTGCTAGAGAGAGTCTCCATCAGTCCCCGGCCCATCAAGACCTTGAGCACGACCATGGTGCTAGAGATGGAGATCAAGGCTCCGAACCAGACAGCCTGCTGCCAATCCCATCCCACCAACTTGCCAAGTCCAAAGCCAAACGCCCCGACCAGCAACATCTGAAGAGGAGCCCCGATGAGCGCGATGTGTCGAACCGGCATGAGCTTCTCCACCGGAAACTCAAGCCCGATAGTGAACAAAAGCAGAGCCACTCCGATGTCAGCCAGCAGTTCGATCTCATCGACCGCCCCAACCGTTGGGCCAGAGGTATTTGGACCTACGATGACTCCCGCGGTGATGTAACCCAGGAGCAGTGGGAATCCTAAGCGCTGTGCGATGAGAGCGCACAGAACGCAGGCGATAAGGATGAGAGCGATGTCTCCGGCTATACCCATGAGGGTGCGCCTTCGGTTACGGGGTGGCTAATCCTAGGAAGGCGGACTCGTCCGCTGAAAGCTACTCGTCCTCGAAAACCTGTTCAAACTTCAACTCCGCGACTCGCTCGGACACGGCTTTACGACGCTCTTGGTCCTCTTCATTGAGCTCACCCAAGCGCGTGTTCCACTCCGCAATTTCGTCCTCTTGGGCTTCGAGTTGTCCCACATAGCGGGCTCGGAGACGACCTTCGTCGTGACTCTGACCGAGTTGCGCCAGGTTTTCACGAATCCGAGTCTGACCCTGGCTCACTTCATTGATTTTTCTCTGAAGTCTGTAGATCTCGTCTCGGACTTCGGTGAGCCTCGACAGAACTTCACTTAAATCTTGCCAGAACACTTCGACCTCCGGACGTCTGGCCTGTTCACTCAACGCGACGTAGACTTGCTCAAGCGACGAGGTGGTGAGATTTACTCTACTCTCGTACTCATTGCGCAAGGTCACTGAGAACTCGGTCGTTTTCTTGGGTTCTAGACGTACTTCAAATCTCCAAAAGCTTTGGGTGTCCGAAGCAGGCTTAGGTGTTCGAACTAAATCGCCAGGGGAAATAGAGTGTTCTAGAACCAAGTCTCTGACTTTCTCGGACTTGTTCGAAAAGCGATACGTCGTCGTTTGATAAGAGGCTTTCTTCTGGTTCCAGATCCCCTTTTGTAGGGTCATCATGGTGACCTTTTCCTCAAATTTGGGCTCGACTTTAGCGTCCACCCCCAGTTCCACGGCATAGGGAAGCATCCGCTCTTCATCAGGACCCAGTGTGTCCATCATCGCTTCGCCCGCGTAGACGTCACCCTCAAAGATGGTGACCGGCCCGCCCTCAAGCGTCAGACCTGTCGTGTTCTTGAAGTCGATGATCGCAAACGGATTCTCCGCACGATTCGCCACGTTGTAGAGAAGTCGACGGCGTCCTTGAAACTCACCCCCGACAATGGGAACCAAAGCAGACTGGTTGCGCAGCACCGTGACGGGATGTTCGATACGGTACTCGAACAGTTGGCCGACTTTCTGAGTGACGGTTTCGACCTTTTGCGATTGCGCCATCTCCTGAGACCTTTTGGGAGCGAGACCGGCTCGCCTCCCCAACATCGGTTTAGCCGAAGCCACCTCTTGAAGTTCGCCGCCCCCGCCAAAGATGTCGTCCATGTCAGAGTCTCCGAACGCTGCCTCCGAGAAGAGAGCCCCCTCGGTCATCACCGGACCGGCCGACGATTCTCGCTCGACCTCGATCTCTTTACGATGAAGATAACGCGGAGAGTAAAGATCATGCCGAAAACTGATGGGAAGACCACTGACCAGCGAAAGCTCCACGTCGTTCCAGTCTTCATCCTGTGGGTTGTCCACCAGAGCCCAGCCTTGAAGGTAAGGAGATTCCTCGTCTGAGATAGGAAGCGCGATGCGATAGGAGGTCTTCCAGACCGGGCACTCCACTACGTAGCTAATCGAAAGCTCGCGGTCGCCTTCACCCCGGGCAAACAGTTTAAAATTCTTGGTGTCGCGCTTGGTCGCGGAAAGCAGCGTGTCGAAGAGAAACTTCAACTCGGTTTTCAGGTGCTCATCTAAGAATCGCACACTGGAGACATCTGTGAGATCGAACGAGTGAAGGGCGCCTCCCTCGTCGTAGATGGTCAAACGTGGGATATCCGAGACGCTGTTCCCCCCGTGAGAAACCTTTCGACACCCGACCCCGACCACTTGGCCGGTGATCATGCGATTTCCGGCCGTCACCAGCACCGAGGCTCCGCGGACTGCCCCCAACAACTCGGCTTCACCGCCGTTTGCGGACACATCTAAAGATATCTCTTCTAGAAGCCGGGCCATCGGTTTGTGATTGTCGTAAGAAACCGAATTCACCGTCCCGCCGCCACTGTCAAAAACGGTCAACGACTTCAGGACGTCGTTCATCTCCTCGCTGCGAAATCCGAGGCGAACTTCGGCATCTCCCGACACTTCAGCTTTTCTTTCAAAGTAGCCGACGCCGTGCTTATAGAGCACAACCTTAGTAAGTTTCGACATGTTACACCCCCGTAAAATGGACTGACAACCACCTTCTCTCCGAGCTTTTGATGGCCTTCCGAGAGCCCCGGCGCATCGCGTGGGTGTAATCAGCAACCTGTTTGGGCATACCAAAGGTCAAAGAGTTTTAAGGAGACAACCGATGAAAAGTGTAAACCCCGCGACCGGCCAAGTGATCCGCGAGTACGACGAAATGACGGCTGATGAGATCGGCTCAACCCTGACCAAGGTCCATCAGACCTTTCAAAGTTGGCGAACAACCTCATTTCCGGAACGTCGCCGTCTCATGCAGAAAGCTTCCGACCTTCTTCTGGACCGCAAGGAAGAGTTAGCCGATCTAGCCACCCAAGAGATGGGCAAAGTCCGCAAGGAAGGTATCGCCGAAGTCGAAAAATGTGCTTGGGTGTGTCGATTCTACGCGGCGGAAGCGGAGAGCTTCTTGAGAGACGAGCCCGTGGAAACCGACCAAGTGAGAAGCTTCGTCTCCTATCAGCCCATCGGAATCGTCCTGGCCGTCATGCCTTGGAATTTTCCGTACTGGCAAGTGTTTCGCTTCGCGGCCCCGACGTTGATGGGCGGGAACGCCGCTGTCCTGAAGCATGCCAGCAATGTGCCGGGGTGTGCGCTTGCCATTGAAGCCATTTTTCGTGACGCGGGTTTCCCTGAGGATCTCTTTCGCACGCTGCTGATCGGATCGTCGAAAGTAGAGAGCGTGATCGCCGACAAACGCGTGCGCGCTGTGACCCTGACCGGTAGTACCGCCGCGGGACGTGCGGTGGCCGCTACCGCAGGCCATCATCTCAAAAAGACGGTTCTCGAATTGGGGGGCAGCGACCCGTATCTCATTCTGGCGGATGCCGACCTGGAAAATGCCGCGCAGCTTTGCGCTCAAAGTCGCCTTCTCAATTCCGGCCAGAGCTGTATCGCCGCAAAGCGGTTTCTGGTCGTCGACGAGGTCCACGACCAATTTGTCGAACTTTTCGTCAAAGCGATGAAATCCAAGGTCATGGGTGACCCCACCGATGAAGACACCGACATCGGTCCTCAGGCCAACCCGGATTTGCGCGACGAACTCCACGAACAGGTGACGACCTCAATCAAAGCGGGAGCCAAGTGTCTTTTGGGAGGCGAGATTCCTAGCGGAACGGGAGCTTACTATCCGGCCACCGTTTTGATCGATGTAAAACCCGGCATGCCGGCCTACGACGACGAGCTTTTCGGTCCCGTGGCTTCAGTGATACGTGTCAAGGATGCAGAAGATGCTGTTCGCGTGGCCAACGACTCAGACTTCGGTCTCGGCGGCGGCGTGTTCACACGAGACATTCTCGAAGGCACACGCATCGCCCGTGATTTAGTCGATACCGGGGCTATCGTAGTCAACGGCTTCACTAAATCCGACCCTCGACTCCCCTTCGGCGGCGTCAAAGAGAGCGGATATGGGCGCGAACTCTCACGCTTCGGCCTGCACGAATTCATGAACATCAAGTCTGTGAGCGTGGCCAAGAGTTGAACGACGAGAAACTGTTCGCCCCGGTCCAAGCGACTCCCATTGATATGGAGAGCTGGCCGAGGGCGGACCATTTCCGATTCTACAGCAGTTCACAGCACATCACGGTCTGCTCGACGGATTCCACGTCGCTCGCTTCCTTGAGAGGCTGGAGAACTATTACGCGAACCCCCGGGACCCGGTATAGGATTTTCGAGGTGGTCAATTAAGATCCGAGTATGAAGACAGTTGCCTGGTTCCTTTTTCTCATTTCTCTTCTTCTCGTACCCTCTCAGGCTGACGACAGTCATGGCAACCTTCACGACATAGTCGTCGATTGGGAGGATGAATTTCAAATGACCTGGTTGAATCCGACGAAGTCAACGTTCATCTGTGGTGGTAAGCAAAG
>JBBKWP010000459.1:0-31905 GCA_037968995.1 Candidatus Xenobia bacterium | reverse complement strand
CACGATCTGCAACCCACTGAAACCGTCGATTGTCGAAAGGTTCCGATTCCCACCCCGGCGCTGCAATCCCGATTAGGCGACGTAAGTAGAGTGCTGGTAGTAAAGGGAAAAAAAGTTCTCGATCTCCATCCCAGAAACGATGAGAAGGCGATCATCGAAGAGGCTATCGGCCGTTCTGGAAACTTAAGGGCGCCATCACTCCGCCACGGTGAGTTGATGATCGTCGGTTTCAGTGAAGAGGCCTACCGGGAACTGATAGTCTAAAACGATGGAACTTAGCTACTCCACAGACCCCGACTGGTGTTCCAAGTGTAAACATCTTCCTTGCCAGTGTTCTGCTCAGACGGCTGTAAAGATTGCACGGACGACCGGCAATGGAAAAGCCAAGATGCGTCGTGAACGTCGCCGCGGAAAAGATTTGGTCGTGGTC
Source organism: Candidatus Xenobia bacterium (assembly GCA_037968995.1). Taxonomy (GTDB): domain Bacteria; phylum Vulcanimicrobiota; class Xenobia; order Xenobiales; family JADMJV01; genus JAEXNA01. Next base: position 31,475 of record JBBKWP010000459.1, on the reverse strand, counting down.
TTCGAAACTCGGATGTCGAAGTCGGCCTTACAAGCCCTGTTAAAGCAGATACAGAAGGTCTGCGGCACCGGCGGCACGGTGAAAGACGACACCATCGAGATCCAAGGCGACCACCGAGACGACGTGCAGAAAGTTCTAGAAGCTCACGGTCTCAAAGTGACTCGTGCCGGCGGGTAGTACGCGAGCTGATACAGTTTTAAGACAGTAGCCTAGAGCATCGAATGTCCCTGGGTGGTCGGCAACTCCCTCAGCTAACTGGAATAATACTGGAACCCCCGTTCACAGATTATCGCCCTTAGCTCTTCCTGAACCGCTAAAGCACGCGCTTTGGGGGTTGTTAAACAGACTTGACATCGGCGTTACAAGACGGCATCCACCAGCATGGTTCAATCTGTCACAATGAAGCTATGCTGATCTCCGCCCCCTCGCAATCCTCGTTCACCTGCGCTCGACAAAGCGACGACCCAGGTTTACGCAATTATCGGCTGACCGAAGAGCCGCCCGAACTGAGGGGAGTCCTGTTTCAGCAAGATCGTGACGGGACCGTCACCCTGTTGAGACGGTCGGGCGAAACCGACCCCACCGGCCCTCCGGACATTCCGCGAGATGCGGCCGTCGACGGAGAAGTGTTCATCAGTGTGGACGGCATCGGCCAAGACTGGACGCGTCATCGAGAGCAGATCCGAGATCTGTTCCACGGAGGACTTCCTAGCGGCTCCAACCTCCAACGTCCCGTGATTGGGATTCACGAGGGCGAGGGGAAAGACGGAATATCCGACGGACTGCGCATCGTCAAAAACACCCTTATTCTGAAAAGCCTGCAAGCCGGCATCCTCTCTGCCTCAAAAGCCAAAAGGCTCGCCTATCGCAACGATCCAGCCGTCAAGACTATCTACGATCAGTTACGCCAGTCTCTTGAGGTTGGCCGCCACGTCACATTCATGGCGCACAGCGGAGGAGGGGCCCAGGTCGCCTTGGCGATGTCGATGCTGGCCCTCGAGGAGAACGGGCGGTTTGAGGATGCGATCGGAACCAAGGTCCGCGTTTTGGCGACCGCACCCGCCGCCTCAGAACGTGACTTTCTCGCGGCAGGTGTCGCGTCGGAGAACCTCTACTTGACGGGAAGCGGGAAAGACCCCGTGCACCGGTTCTATAGGCGACATATGGATTTTCGCCGACCGCCCTCCGTGGTCTCAGCCGTGGCAGACGGCCTCGTCGGCAGCGCACGGTTTCTGCTGAACAAAGGACCGTATCACAGTGGAGAATATATCTTTGAGCAGAACCAAACACACAACGGAAGCCATATCGCGGAGTTTCTCCACGGAGGGCCGGGCGAGTATCGTCCGATCCCTTAGCGTACACACGCCAGCGCGTCGGCGGGGAGGCCCTCGAGGCTCAGCCCACCAAACCACCCCAACTCGACTCCGGCCAGACCAAGGCTTTGCAGGTGGCGAATTTCTATTGGCGATTGTAATCGCGCCAGTTAGCCCCGAATTCGAGTATCGAACAACCAGTCTAAGGAGCGGGCGATTTCTTCTCCAACGAATTCTGGATGGTGTAGTCCGAGCGGCGACGAGATGAAATCGACTCGTCCATCATGCCCTAGTCCCGGCTCCTTCGGTTGGTTGATTGGGAGGGTAAATACACAGAGCGTTTTACCGGCGTCCACCTCACGGGCCTCAAGACTTGTATCTTCACTGGGGCGTCCAGCTTTACCCCGAAACTCCCCGTCAATGGACACAGTCCAGACAATCCGGTGACTGTTCACGAGTTGCGAAGTCCGGCGCCAAATCCGACTGCCCGCGGAAGCGCCTCCAGAATCGGACATCACCGTGAAGTTGTCATAAGCTCTACCGCCATTGTCGACCGGCCTCAACCCCTCGCGGTCTACCGTCACTTCCCAATCATACCCGTCGCAACTTCCGCGAAGGGTAGAAGTGATCGGCTCAAATTCCATTGTCGTATTCGGAAAAGTCTTCGCTAAGCTTCGACACAACCCCAAGCCTTGGCTCAGAGCGGGAAGATTCTCTAGGGGCTCTGGTGGAGCGAACTGCAAGGGACGCTTGGAGCGACGCCAGGAAAGGAGTCCCAACACAATAACGCCCAATCCGAACAGTGCGCCGGACCAAGAGATGTGGCTCGTCGCCACCATCAGGACCTCTAATAGGAAGCCCACCCCAAAGAGCAGAAATGCTATTGTTTTGAACGTCTCAAGCTGGTTTCTTTCGGGTTCGCTGTGCGCTCGGCTGTCCCTAAGAGGCTCGAAGCGGGCCAAGATTTTGTCAGCGAGTTCGTCGGGGGTGCCCAGTAGCATGTTTTTCACTCTTAAGGAATTCGAGGTAGAGAGAGCGGGGCCCTATAGGATTTCTAAGTGTTTTTATCCCGTTCCCAGATTGGAGTAAACTCCTAGCTCTTCCAGGAATGTGGTGAGACTCATTGAAACTTGAAAGTTATGAAACTGCTCCCGTTCCTTATGACTGTACTCTGCACCGCGGCGGTAGCCCAGACGATTTCTAACGACGACCTCAACCGACTGCAGTTTCAACACGAGCGACATCCTAACTACGTAAAGTCCACTCGGGCCTCACAGCTCCCCGAACGATTTCGCGGAATGACCTACAGCAAGCCGTTCATAAAGACTTGGCTACTTCCGTACCTCAACTGGGAACAAAAAGACCGCGCGTACTTCAAAAGGAATTACGGCCAAAGCCAACTAGATTTCAAACCGTCCATGATCGTGATGCATTACACTGTCATCCCCAGCGCCGAGGACACCTACAGCGCTCTCACCCGTAAACAGGTCGGTGTCCACTTTATGATTGGGCCAGACGGAACCGTCTATCGCCTCTTACCCGAAAACCGACGTTGCTCAGGAGCGTACGGCGTGGACCACGTCGCTCTATCCATCGAAATGGTGGCGCGCACCGAGGCCGATCTCCTATCGCGTACCAAGCAAGTCTTCTCGTCCTTTTGTCTTGTCCGCTCGCTTATGGAGGAACACAATCTGACACTCGGACAAGTGGTGGGTCACTACGAAGTGAGTGAGGGTAAAAAGAAAGTGCCGCAATATACGGACCTCCATGACACCATCTTCCCAGATCGCTATCCGCCCAGCGAGGCTCGCTTGGATCCCGGGCCCACCTACATGGCGTGGCTGAGGACCTACCTCAAAGAAAACCCTCCTCAGGACGACCGGTGACCAGTCTAGCCCCAAATCGTCCTGCATCCTCATGATGAGAAGTCTAGTCGTTTGTCCAGGCTGATAAAGCTCTTCTTAGGCCTCTCAATGCTCCTCGTAGGTCTGCTCGGGCTGGTCACGTTCGTAGACGCTGAGATGCCCATGAAGTTAGGATTTCGATGGCGCTCAGTAGGCGAGCCTCTAGCTACCTTTATCCAGCGCTGGTTCGAATTCTCCGATCATCTTCAATCCGTCAACATTCTTGAGTACTATGGAATTCTTCTGGCCTGCTTCGCCTTGGCAATGTCCGGAGGCTTCACTTGCGCGAAGAGCCGCTGAGAATCGTGAAATGGCCTCACCACTCAATCTCCATCATCAAGCAGTTGAGGCCACTGCCGATCCCCATCAAACCCAGACGATAGCCAGGCTTGATAAGGTTTCGCTCGGCTGCCAGCGCCAAGGTCAAAGGGATGGACGCGGGCCCCACGTTTCCCAAGAACGGATAGGTGACGAACGTGCGGCTTTGGTCCAAACCGAACAGCTCAAAAAGTCTCGAGAAATGCTTGGACCCCACTTGGTGACCTACGATGAAATCGAGGTTCGACGTTGTCCAGCCGAGTATCTTCTGGCCTAGTCCCCAGGTTTGACGTGCCAGCATGAGGCCCGCCTTTAAGAGCTCTTGAGCGTGCACCAACATCTCCTGGGGTTTCCCCACGCAAAGGTGTCGATGCACAGTGTCGGCAAGCGACACGTGTCCCACCAAGCGGTGTCGACACTTGCCAACCGAGCGATGGGTGAGCACCACCGCGACGGCCCCGGAACCGAGCGTCAAGGTCGCGAAATTCAGGCGCAAGTCTTCCATCTGAGCGTCCGGTCGGCGTAACCTCTCCAAGGTGGACTCTACCACCTCTCTAGAGGATTCCGCGTCCACCACCACTCCGACCTTGATGCGCCCGAGTTCGATCAGATCTGCAACCAGAGCGATCCCGTTCAAGAAGCCGAGACAAGCGTTGCCCACATCGAGATTCATGCAGCCGGCCGGCAGGCCCAGTTCCCCGTGAACCATACTGGCCACGGAGGGCTCCACGAAGTCTTTACAAACCGAGGTACTGACAATAGCGCCGATGTCATCGGGGTTCACTTCTGATACGGCGATGGCCCGGCGACTGGCGATGGTAGCCGCTGAGACGATACTGGTGCCCGGCGACCAAAGTCGACGCTCTTCTACGCCAGTGGCCGCCATAATCTGTCCTGTGTCTATTCCCAGTCGAGAGGAAAGGGGCGCAAGTTGCTCCACGATGGAGTCGCTCGACAGCACATAAGGAGGCAGTTCATAAGCGATTCCATCTAAGAAGACATTCTTTAGCACTCACGTATAACGCGCGAGGAGCGCTTTTTGTTGCATGGATACAAAATGGGTTTTCGGAAATTTCACTGTCCGCAGGGACACTACCGAACAAGTCTAGCATTAATGGAGATCCCGGTTGGCTCTCTAAGGGCAATCGCCCCCGTTACCGTCCGACTGTCCCCTTGAGGTAAGCGTCAAAAGACTTTTGCTCTCGCTCACGGGTCGCGAAATGCGCCGTCGCCTGTTCCTGGATCTTGGCGGTCTCTCGGCCTATGGCTCCAGTGGTATCGGGCTGCTTAGAAAAAAAGCTGAGCACCGCGTCGAGCTTCTCTTGGTCATCAACCTGCCCGACACTGGCGGGAATGTTGGCCAGGAACGGAGTCGGGACTTTTTCGCTCAAGGCCGGATAGTTGTCTTGAAGCCAGTCAAAGAAACGTTCTCGCCTTTCCTCGCTCTGCGAATTTTCTCGCATGAGAGTGCGCAGGTCCGAAGCTGTGACCGCCTCATCCAGCATCAGGTCTAGGGCGGCCTGGTGCGCCTCCTCCTGAGAGAACATTCCGAGGGTGGTCAGTAGGGTTGTTCGTCGCTGCGGATCCGAGGCGCCCAACATGGCTTCCTTTACTCTTTTGACCATAGCGAGATCTCCGTGACGGGCCGCGATCAAGAGATAGACGTCAGCTAAAGCAGGGTCGACATCGTTGGAACCCGCGAGGTACTTCTCGGCCGCTCGATGGGCCGTCTCAATGACCGACGGGTCTTTGATGTCTTCGCCTAACATACGAAGAACCAACGGCCTTAGTTCTTTCACCTTAGGGTGCTCACCCTCATCGGTCACCAACCCAAAACGGTTGACCACAGGCTCGAGGGACGCTCGGAGATAATCTTCCCATAACTTCTGGTTGGCATCGTTGACAAAAAGACTCCGATTCGAGTCGATCGAAGCCAAAGCGAGATGGACCACGGAAGGATGTTCATCTTTGAGAAAGGCACTGACGTAAGCCACGTTCTCCCCCGCCGAGATCGAGCCCGCCTTGAACAGACCACCAAGATTGTAGATCAGGGCCAACTTTTCTCGCGGGCTCAACTGGTCTTTGTGGGCAAGTAAAGCTTGAAGCTCGGGTTTCGGAAGTTCCCAGCGAAAATACCCGACCGCTCCGTCATCCGGAAATATCCAATCCGGTTCGAATTCCAACTCCACAGATGAGGACACGGTGTCGAGTAGCACAGTAGCCACCGCGGTCTTTTCTCCGTTTCCGTAGCGCACGAACACAGGCAAAGTCCAAAGCTGGTTCGGCGCGGTCACTCCAGCGTTAACGAATCGACGTTGGGAGATTCGTAGGGACTTAGCGACCTGTACCGCAGAAACCATCGGATACCCGGACTGTTCGGTGAAGGACTTCAGTACGGATTCCACATCCTTGTCGGACGCAGCCCCTAGGGCATTCCAGAGATCGGCCGCTTCGGCGTTGCCGAAACGATGTTTGTTCAGGTAGGAACGAATGCCCGCGCGAAACGTTCGTTCACCTAGCCAGCGCTCCACCATGTTGAGTACTGAACTGCCTTTACTGTAGGCTAAACTCAGTCCGTCAAAGATGTCCGCTTCGTTACGGATGGGCTTTCGAATGGGCTTGGTGCTGAGGTTTGCATCCAGAGCCAACACTCTATTCTGAGGCATCTTTAGTTGATATTCGAGTTCAGGGAAAAGGTCGATTACAGTTTTGTTGGCCATCCAGGTCGCGAAGGCTTCATTAAGCCAAAGATCGTTCCACCATTTCATGGTCACCAAATTGCCGAACCACTGATGGGCCAGTTCATGGGCGATTACGACACAGGTGACCGTGCGGGCATCTTCCTGAGCGGTTCGCTCGTTGATCAGCAAGATATCCTCGCGATAGGTAACCATCCCCGCGTTTTCCATGGCGCCGTGCGGGAATTCCGTGATGGCGATCTGGTCCAGCTTCTTGTAGGGATAATCGATGCCGAAGTACCCCTGCAGAGCATCCAGAATAGGCGGGGTCACTTTTTGCGCATAGCCCGACAGAGCCAGCTTTCCTTTCGGGGTGACGATACGGCCCGGCACAAACAGGCCCGGAACTTCCACTTCCTCAAAAGGACCGACCGCGAAGGCCACCAAGTACGACGGCATCGGCGGAGTTGGCTCAAACTGATGCACGAGCCAACCGTCCTTCGCGGTGCTTTTCTCCTCGGGGGTGTTGCTGTAGACTTTTTGGTCCTTAGGGGCAAGGATCGTGAGCTGAAAAGGGATCTTAAAACCCGGTTCATCAAAAGATGGAAAACAGAGCCTGGCATGGCTCATCTCGAACTGGGTGCTCACGTAAGGCACTCCTTGGTCAGTGTACTTGTAAGGACCCGAAGACCGTTGGTTGAAAGGGCCCGAGAACTCCAGGAGGAGGTGATGACTCCCTGCTGGGATGGGCTTCTTGCCACTGGCAAGTTCCACTGTGCCGTCTTGGCTGGACTTCACGGTCAGAAGGAGTTGAACTTCTCCGCTGACCAGCCGCGCGGATTCGACGGTGATGTCTTGGGCGTGAAGTCGAATGGAATCGGCGTCCTTCTCCAAGGTGACCGCGATCTCAGTCCTTCCAGAAAATCCCTCTTGGGAAGGGTCCACCTGAAGTTCGATCTTTTGCTCCGTGGGCCGAACGTTGTTGCCTAATCTGGCCTCTTGAGCCGAGATGCCAGAAGCCAGGAGGGCCATCCAACTCAGCAGCGCCAGCACAGTCCGAATTCTAATCCGAAAAGCTTTCATTGTTGTTCACCATTTCCCATGGATTCGAAAATGCATCAGACAGAGGAAAAGTCCTCGCCAAGAGGAGCCGCGCTCGAGAGATAGACTCAACTTGCGCCAGGCTGGTAGTAGGGGTTCCTTTAAGGCGCATCGAACCCGCCGCGACTATGAAGAAACTCCGATTCCAGCGCATGGTGAAGAATTTCGTGAGCAGCCTGCGCGAGGATAAGGCTCCGGGGCAGATCACGAAGTGCCACACCTGCCAGCAGAATCTCGTGGCAAAAACCTCTGGCCAACATCTCTTGCTCGGATGCCCCACCTGCGAGGGGACCTGGATTCCCATCGCAAGCTTGAAAGCCGCTCTCAGCGATGACCTAGAGAACGAAGAACTGCTTGAGGCCGTGGATAACGACGGGGAGTCCGACATCGGTAACACTTTCGCCCCCTCCAGAGTGTCCAGAAAATGTCCGGCCTGTGAACAATTCTTGGAGAATCACAAGTTCGATGACTCTGGAGTGTGGATCGATTCATGCCCGGAAGGCCACGGGATCTGGCTCGATAGAGGCGAACTCAAACTCCTCAGTCAGCGCAGAAAAGGTCGCTCCAACGCGACGGAATCCGATGATGGCGACGACACCGTAAGTGACCTGCTCTTGTCGATACTCTAGGATCTCACCGCTCCCTTCTACAATCATCCGTAGAGACGAAGTGGGGACTCAGATTCGGTCGAGGGCTAGGTCCACCTGACGCTGACTGTAGCGACCTAGAGGAGTCGGCCTCCCCCAGCCTTGTTCAAAACGACAGAAGTCTGCCCAAGCAACTGGGAAAAGTTCCCGCCACTCTTTCTCTAGGTCGAGCGGCGCGATTGCGTGGCCATCGCACCGAAGGGCTTGACAGAGGGTGGAGAGGTAGAAGTTTAGCCACTCGTCGGCTTGGCTTTCACAACCCGAATCTCCTAGACACGAATCTAAGAAGTAGGCCACATCTCGAATACCGCAGCCACCGCCGACGTATTGAAAATCTACTGCCGCCGCAGTCCCGTTGCCGTGCCAACAAAAGTTCGCCGGCTTCGCATCGCCGTGGAGCAGAGTCTGAAAGCGTGCCGCCTTCAGTCGTCGATCTAGCAGTGTCGCATTGTACTTGAGTGGCCCCGATGGCATGCACTTCCACTCCTCGGCTCGAGTGTCTAAATGCCAATAGTTGCCCTGCTCCCAGAGTCCTTCCGGGTGTTCTCCCATAAAACGAGAATGGAAGTGCGCCAACCAATGAAGACCGGCCTTGATGTGCTCCGGCCGAGGCGGTCGACTTGGATGAAACCCAGCGCCTTCAAGATCTTCGAGCAACAGCAGGGAACCGCCGTCGACCTGCTTTAGGCCCAGACAGCGGGCCACTCGGCAGCCCTCACCACACCGCGGTGCCCAGTGACCGTACCAGTTCTGCTCCACCACATAGGACCGTCTCTTGCGTCCATCGGATACTGTCTCGCCGACACCGCTGGGAGGCACGACTCTTTTGAGCACCACCGTACTCATCGACCCGCCGCCAAGCTTCAAACGGAGCAACTCTCCGTACCCCCCCCACAGGGGCTGTATCAAGGTCGACTTTTGCAACACCTGGGACTCGGTTTTCAGCAAAACCCAGGAGGCCCAATCGAAGGCGCGGCGCGACTTACTCAGGACTGAAAACCTTTTGTGATTCGATTGAGTTCCATGGCGCTTTTCATTTCGCCAGATCCCTGAACGACCCTGGGCCACTCGCGCAATGTGCCTCTAAGAGGTCAACCCGGCAGGCGACTGACCACTTCCGGTTCCGCATCCTCGGAATCCAAATTGCTGATGGTCGCGCCTAGCAGTGCGCAGAAAGTCAGCAACGTCCACTGACTCCCGGACAACCCAACGCCCGTCTTCAAACTGACCCAGGTCATCCAGAGGAGTGGGATCATTACGTGGGTCAAACTTACGGCCCGTCTCGGCCCGACGTTAGCCGTTGCGATCTTGTACACACATTGCATCAACATCGCCGCGACAAGGACTCCGAAGGTCCGATAGAACTGGGCAGGATGAAAGATAAGGCTGGAGAGGTGAAGGGCGGTGGCTACCGTCCAAAAGGTTCCAAGAATGGGACAAAATGAATAGCGTGACACAAAGAATCTCCTAAATCCACCAAGAACCGCAATACCATCTTCCCACTGTAGAGGAGAAACTTCGTGGGACGTGTGAACCAGTTCACATTAGGCGTAGGCAAAAACTACTCTTTTAGGCCTTACTGCGATCCTTTGTTCTCTAAAAGAAACACTTTAAGAAACCTGTTCTTTACATCCCGCGAAGTAGTCCTATGGACTGCAGTGCCTCTCATATACGTTCCAGAATGACCGCGTAGCCCTGACCGACCCCAACGCACAGAGTCGCCAACGCATACTTTTTCTTCTGGTGATGAAGCTCAAGCGCTGCACTGTGAACGATCCGAGTTCCCGAAGCCCCTAACGGATGCCCAAGAGCAATCGCTCCACCGTTGGGGTTCACTCGCGGGTCGTCATCCGAGAGGCCCAACGCGCGAAGACATGCCAAACTTTGGGCAGCGAACGCTTCGTTGAGCTCAATGACGCCTATATCGTCTAGAGTCAGGCCAGCTTTAACGAGAGCCTTTCGCGTGGCCATCACGGGCCCGATTCCCATGACTTTAGGTTCCACCCCAACGACCGCCGAGGCCACGATACGCGCCAGCGGAGTGAGCGAATAACTCTCAACGGCTCGGCTCGAGGCCACTAACACTGCGGCGGCGCCGTCATTGAGCCCCGACGAGTTTCCCGCAGTCACCGTCCCACCTTCCTTTTTGAAAGCCGCCCGCAGTTTACCCAGGACTTCAAGGTTCGTGTCGGGCTTGATAAACTCGTCGCGCTCGAAAACGATAGGGTCGCCTTTCCGTTGAGGGATCAGCACAGGCACGATCTCTTCAGCCAGACGTCCCCGCTCTTGAGCCTTAGCAGCCTTTCTTTGAGAAGCGTAGGCGAACTGGTCTTGATCGGCTCTGGAGATATCGTACTTTTCCACCAGATTCTCCGCTGTGGTTCCCATGGCGTCCGTGCCGTAGAGTTCTTTCAGCTTCGGGTTGATGAAGCGCCAACCGAAGCTGCTGTCGAACATGGCCGCGTCATTCCCGAAGGGTTTAGCGCTTTTGCCGATCACCCAGGGCCCACGCGTCATGTTCTCCACTCCTCCTGCAATAAACAGGTCCCCATCTCCAGCTTTGACGGCGCGCTGGGCATGCACGATCGCGGACATCCCCGAGGAGCAAAGGCGATTCACCGTCTCTCCAGGGACCGATTCGGGAAGACCTGCCAACAAAAGGGCCATGCGGGCCACGTTACGGTTGTCTTCTCCAGCCTGGTTAGCGCAGCCAAAAATTACATCCTCGTAGGCCTCCAGCGGCACCGAAGGGTTCTTGTCCACCAACGCCTTGATAGCCAAGGCGGCTAGGTCGTCGGTTCGAATGGTTGAAAGGCTCCCGGTGAAATTTCCAATAGGGGTGCGGATTCCGTTGATCAGATAGGCTTCTTGACTCATTCTCGAAGTTTGGCTACGGCGACAGGATTTGCCTTTTTTGCTGGTAGCAGGCGCTTAGTCCGTGGAGCCGAACGCGCCTGACGTGGGGCTAGATGAGCTTCAGAAGTTCTTTAAGACCTTCGACCAGAACGTGTATCGCGTCGTGGCCGGGGGCCGTTGTGCACCGCCGGAAACGTTGGTAGAGAGTGTTGAGAGATCCCTGGACTGGCCCCTGCCTCCGCTCTTTCGAGATTTCACGATGTCTCCGCTGGGCGGACTTTACATCGAAGTACGAGAGGACTTATGGCCGCGCCCCAAAGTGGGTGCAAAACCCACTTGGCGACACGAGTACGGACTCAAGATCTTCGGTTTGTCCGTTCCGATTCCGGAATGGCTGGATCTTCGTGAAGAGATTCTTCGGCTCCCAGACGGAGAGGGCGATCTCGTCCCCTTTATGGCTCGTACCGGGGCAGCGACGCGCTACTGCTTCGATCTCGAGGGAAATATCGTAGCCTGGTCAACCGTTGACGGTCGGCGCGCCACCCTCAAGGGGGACTTTGTAGAACTGGTCTTGCGCGAACTAACAGAACTCGGCAAGCGGCACGCCCGAGCGATCAAGCCAAAGAAAATTCGGAAGCGCAGCAGTTCCTGACTTCAATCGAAAGCGAGTCGGCCTTACGAAACATCGACCACCCACTTCTGGAACGTTTCCCTGAGCCGTTCCAAGCGAAGGGGCTTCGTCAAGAAGTCACTCATGCCGGAATCAAAACATCGTAGGCGATGTTCACAAGTCGCGTGTGCCGTCAAGGCTACTACGGGGATATGGGAATTCAACGCGTAAGCGGAACTGTTCCTCAACCGGCGAGTCGCCTCAAAACCATCGATCTCTGGCATCTGAAGATCCATGAGCACCAGAGCATACTCATTGTTCGCTAACATTTGGAGGGCGACTTTACCATTCTCCGCTAGGTCGTACGATGCTCCAAGCTTTTGAATCATTTTAATGACAACCTGCTGATTCACGAACTCATCTTCCACCAACAGTACCGAACATGGGAACTGCAGTTCCCGCACTATTCGTTCTGCGGCCAAAAGCTCTACCTTGGTCGAAAGCGTGGCCAATATTTTGGCTTCAACAGATCTGCTTCGAAAAGGCACCGTCAACGCGCCATGATATCCGACTTCACCATATCCACGATAATACGTGAGGTCGCTGGTGGGCAAAATGACAAGGGATTTGACCTCCTGAAAACGTCTGTCAACTTCCCCAAAAACCAGTTCTAATTCGGGCAATTCAGGAGAAACCTCCACCCGCAAGAACTTAAGAACCTTCTCTAAGGCCGCTCGCTCGCCGGCCTCACCTCCCGTAAAGGCCACCCGCCGATCCTTGAGAGGGAAAGGCCGCTCGACTTCCTGGTGCTCCATTTGATATGGCAGTCTCAGGATAAACTGGCTGCCTTCATCGATTTCACTGTGAACCTCCATCGAACCGTTCATCAGTTTGGCAAGACGTTGACAGATCGCAAGGCCTAACCCGGTACCTCGTATCATCATATGGTCGTCGCCTCGAGTGAACGGCGCGAAAATCGATTGAAGAGTCTCTGCTTTGATGCCGGGCCCGGTGTCCGAGACAACGAAACGGATCTCTTTACCGTCGAATCTCAGATCTAACCCGACTTCACCTTGACCAGTATATTTCACCGCGTTGCCTAACAAGTTGATGAGAATTTGACGCAGACGGCCGGCGTCCATTCTCACCCTGATCGGAACCTCCGGATCCACGGCGTAGTTAAGGAGAAGGCCGTTATTACGAGCCTCGATGTACATTAACTCCACCAAATCGTCGACCGTGTCCCTCAAATCGATGTCAGCTTCGTTTAGGGCAACCTCGCCGGCTTCTACCTTGGAAAAGTCCAGCAGATCATTAATAATCAAGAGCAGGGCGTCTGCACTGTTTCTGATGATTTCTAACGAATCTCTTTGTTGAGGACTGAGATCCGTTTCTAAAAGAATCGAAACCATGCCTAAGACGCCATTCATGGGAGTCCGAATCTCGTGGCTCATGTTCGCCAAGAAGTCGCTCTTCGCCAAATTAGCCCCCTGCGCGGACAAGGCAAGCTTTTCCAACAGGTGATTGGTGATCTCCAGCTGAGAATAGGAGGCTCTCAATTCCTCTTCTACCTTCTTACTGGCGGTGATGTCGTAGTTGAATCCCACCAGTCGTACAGGCCCTCCGCTCTCCGTTTTGGAAAGGCGCGCGTTGGCCTTGACCCACCGAACAGACCCGTCATTTAAGCGAATACGGAACTCAGTATCGTAGAACTTTCGACCTTCCAAAGCGAGTTGTAGCTCCCGGATGGCTTCGGGAAGATCCTCCGGAAGAATGCAGGCAGCCCAGTCGTCATAGTGCCCCTTGAAGTCCTTAGGGTCCACATCATAAAGCAGAAACAGGGCTTCGTCCCAAACGACTTTCCCCGTGTCTGGGATATACTCCCACACACCAAAGGCGGCTGAGGCTTGAGCGAAGGCGAAACGCTCGAGAGTCTCGGCCAATTTATCGCGAATCGCTCTTTCTTCCGTCACATCTTGGAATGCGCCGAACACACGTACGCAGTCGCCGTCAACGAATTCCGGCTTTCCACAGGTCCGGATCCGTCGTTCGCTACCGTCAGACGTGACAAAGGGAAGCTCGAGGTCGTACGCTGTACCGTGGTTCATCGCCCCTTCCAGATGGGTGACAATCTGTTGCCGGGCTCTGTCGGGATAAAAGCCCACTGCCGTTCGCAGGTCCACGGACTCGCCTCGAGGGACTCCGTGGAGATCGAAAACCTCGTCGGTCCAGTAAGGTTGACTCGCTGTAGCGTCCAGTTCCCAGCCACCGACTTTGGCCATATGAGTGGCTTCCCGAATCACGCGGTCGCGTTTCTGGAGCTTCTCAACCCTGGGGTCAAACAGCACCAGGTGGTCTCCTGTATCAAGAGTTCTGAGACGGCAGGAGCCCTCTTCGCTTCCAGCGAGCGATGTCTTCAGATCCTCGAGATGCCGGGTTAAAATCGAGAGACCATAGCAAGTCTCATATTCAGAGTTAACAAACTTGACTTTAAGAGTTGAAGAAAAGAGCACAGCCGGCAGGGGCAACATATTGATCTCAATTTCCACAGTAGTGATCTCTTCCTCAGTTGTTCCGAACTCCTTTCCGAGAACGCGACAAACAGCATTCTCGGCAGTTTTTTTTAGGTCACGAGGGCCAAGTGACGGCTGGTTTGTCCATCCGGGGTGAAGAGGTCTTTCAGGATATTTCGCCAACTTAGACCACAGACTTCCATGACACCAGATTCTAACCAACGCGTTCGCCTTTTTCACATCAACGATTTCCATCGTCGTCTCGAACCGTTCAAAAACGGGTCCGGCGGAGCTGACCGCTTGGTGGGCGAGATTCGTAAGCTCGAATCCGAAAATCCTGATGCCATCACGATTAACCTAGGTGACGTGGCCGGAGATAACACCAGCCAAGGCGAGGACCACTTCCAACCGCTGCCCGAACTCTTCAATCGGGCCGGTGTCGACATTATGGTCTTGGGAAACCACGAGTTCGAGGATTCCAGCAACGACTACGCCAGTCTAGAACAGGGCCTGATCAAGCCATTTGCCGGTGAGACCCTGATCGCCAACGTTCATCACTCCGATGGGCGGCCCATCGCGGGTACCAAGCCGTACACGATACGGCAACTGCAGAACCACTCCATCGCGTTCATCGGCATGGTAACACGCGAACTCACCTCGGCGGTGTTTCCCGCGGCCGGTGTGGGGCTGACCAGCCTACCCATCGAGGCGACCTTGCGCGACCTCGTGGCTGAGGTGAAAGGCAAGGGAGCCGAAGCGGTCGTCTTGCTGGCCCACGACAACCTCGGCAACGTCAGGGAGTTGGCCCAGAACGTGCCCGGTATCGACCTAGCCTTGGCCGCCCACGACCATCGTATGACCGAGCATCCCGAAATGGTGACCCGTTCGGACGGCAGCAAAGCTTGGGTGGCCGAAGCCGATGCTTACGGTCGCAAGGTCGGTCAGGCCGACCTTATCTTTCAAGACGGCCGCGTGGTGGACGTCCAAGGCTTATTGCACGATGTCGACACCGACAGTCCCAGCGACCCTGAAGCGTTCGCCCTCAAAGAGCGTTACCAACCCAGGCCTCGCGTCAGGCCTTCAGAAAAGAAGGTGCCTACCACAACCGTCACGAGCTTCGACGACCTCGCCAAGCACTTCCAAAATCAGCAAAAAGGATCCTAAGAATGAGCCAGATCAACGGTATCTCAACCAGCGGCTACCACGTGGGCGCCCCCAAGAAGAGCAAAGCCAAGGGAAGTGCCGAGGCCAAGGGCGGCGACCCGGCCGACACCCTCGTCAAAGGCGATTGGAAATCCCAACTGGCCGACTTCGGCAAGGTCCTCCAAGTGCGAGTGGAACTCGGGCTCTCCGACGCGCTCAGCGGTCAAGAGGCCAGTGAAATGGTTGAGAAAGTCCTTTCCGACACCTCCCCCACTGAAGATTTGAGCATCATCGCCGACCGCCGTATGGCCGAAAACGGAATGCTGCCGGGCTTCACCAGCCAAGTCCTGGCCGCCGCTTCGGCCACCCAAGCCGGCGCCCCCGATCATCCGGCCGTTGTGGACCTACGCCACTTGAACATGATTTCGGTGGATAATGGCGAGCTCAATCCCCTCACGGGCAAACTTGAGAACGCTTCCCAAGACATCGACCAGTGCGAATACGCGGAGCGACTTCCTAACGGCAATCTCAAAATGTTGGTGGCCATCGCTGATGTCGATAGTCTGGTGAAAAAGGGCGATCCGGTCGACCACCAAGCCATGCGTCACAGCGCCACCGTCTACACCGATGGCAAGGTCTTCCCCATGATCCCGCCTAATTTTTCCGAGGAACTCACATCGCTTGACGAGGGCAAAGACCGACTCGTCACCATCAAAGAGTTCCAAGTCAGTCCCGAAGGTGAGATCGTCGAGCCCAAGCTCTACCGAGGATTCATCCGCAATCGGGCCCAGATGGCCTACGAGTCCGTCAACGAGTGGCTGACCGAGGGTCAGGGCCCGAAGCCGCCGCAAATGGCCGATCCTGCCTTGGCCGATCAAATTCGTCTGCAAGACGAGACCGCCCAGAGACTTTTTCATCACTTCCATGCTCGAGGTTCCCTCGACATCGAAAGCAGCGAAGCCAAAGCCAAGATCTCCGATGGCGAGGTCGTCGGCATCAAAAAGGAAGAGCAAAGTCGCGCCAAAGACAAAGTCAAGTTCAACATGATGGCGGCCAACATCACCACCATGCGGGTTCTCGATGACGCCGGAATGCCCACCTTGCGCCGCATCGTGAAGACGCCCGAGAAATGGGATAAGATCGTGGACCTGGCCAAAAAATTCCAATACCCCCTGCCATCGGATCCCGATGCCAAGGCTCTCAACGCCTTCCTCGAATCTCGCAAGGACGCCGACCCTCGCGCCCATGAAGAGCTCTGTGGCGAAGTCGTTCGCTTAGTCGGCCGGGGCGAATATGTCGTGGCCGCTCCGGGTGAACCCATCGAGGGGCACTTCAACCTCGCGGCGCCGGAATACGGCCACACCACCGCCCCCAATCGACGCGCGCCCGACATGATCAACCAACGCATCGAAAAGGCCTACGCCCAAGGTGAACCGTGCCCCTATTCGCCAGAGGAGTTGGAAGAACTGGCCACTCATTTCAACGCGCAACAGGGAGTGATCGCAAGCGTCGAGCGCGAGGTTCACAAAAGCGCCTCCGCGAAACTGATGAAAACGAAGATTGGCCAGACCTTCGACGGTCAACAGTCCAAGGAGTTGCCCAACGGTTCCACTTTAGTCAAGCTCGGAACCCTCAATGTCACCGGCGTAGTCAAAGGGCACTTAGCCGGCGAAGTGGGCGACCCGGTTCGCGTCACTTTGGACAACGTGAACGTGGAAAAAGGCTGGATAGACCTCTCGGTAGCTAAGGAACAGTCCGTAGACGGATTCGACTTGAAAGCGTAGACCGCACCAGGACACTTCCCACACTAGCCCCACAGTGAGTCCCTTGCGCCTGCTCGAAGACACCATGGCCTGTTTAGGCGCCGAAGTCCCTCTTCGACGTTTAAGGCACACTATAGCCCGCGACATCTCAGAGTCGGAGATCGCCGAAACGCGAACGCTGACTTTAGCCGAAGGACGAGTTCGTTGGCTTCCGGGGCGTCTTCACCGAGCGACTCGTAGTCTCTCGAGCCAAACCATCCTTGCCTACCTGAGCCAAGGGAGCGGAGTCTCGTACAGTGAGGCCGACAACATCCTGCGCCTCTGTGTCTACCTCAACCGGACGCCTCCCCTTTTCAAAGCGGCCTTAAGGCTGGTTCGACCGGGCTGGGCGGCACGCTATTTCTACCCCGCTGACGAAGCGTTTTTAGCCTCGAGAGACGACGCGTTACGGACCCTCGTCCTAGAAGACCTCTCCCCGACCCTTTGGTCACGCGGCGGTTGGACCCCTCAACTTCAAAGTCAGGTAGAGAGCACTCCGCTCCTCGAGGAACTCACCGCGGCGCTCTCGCTGTGTCGCGGAGACCGCGTCGCCGACCTCCCTTCGGCTCTCAAAACTAAAGGTTATGAGGGTCTGCGACTTTTTTTGAGCGGCAGACTCGAAGACGCTGGTGTGGAGTGGAAACGAAGGGTGGGGAGACGCAAGTCGGGAACGCCCGTTTTCCCCGGCATAGTGGCGGTGTTCACACGTCTCGCCGCGCTGCAGAGTCAGGATCTGATCAGCTTTCTCGACGCTCGATACGCTTGTCCCACTTTTCCGTGGATCGACCGCTTTTGCCAAACGATGGCGCGCCATCTCGAGACACCGCTCAGCGTTGCTGAGTTCTGCGAACAGGCCGACCTCATCAACTGCGGCGCCGGACTGGACGCTCTTTTTTGGAAAACCGTCGAGGCGCGACTTCCGCCGCTTCCGATTCATCCCCCCGCCGTCGAAGGCCTATTGAGACTGGAAAGTCTGCTCGACGACAAACCGCTGGCGAGCGGGTGGCGCTTGTGGCTGGAAAGCCTGCGCCGCGGCACCCAGACCGAGGTAGTAAAACCCGAGCCCAGGCAGAGTCAAGGCTACCTATCTTGGCGACTTTGGAGCGAAGAGGTCATGGCTTACCACCATCGCGATGACGATGAGGCCGCAGGGCGCCTAGTCGACCTCGCGAAGCTGGCCAAGGATCCGCCGGACTATCTGAGCCTTCAAGACCGCATTGTGCTTGGGAAACTGAAGGGAAAGCGACTCACAGCCGATGCGGTCCGAGCGCTTTCCGGTCATCCTCACCTCTACTTTGAGGCCGAGCCCTGCGACTTGGTGGAACGCCCTCAGAAGCTGCACCTCGAACGAGAACCCGCGGGACTTCGACTCATCCTACGCCCCCAAATGAAGGAGAGTCGCAACTTTCGGCTGCAGCGACTTAACGAGCGCCAAGTGGCTCTGACGGTCCCCTCACCGTGGAACCCTGTCTTAGCCCCTCTATTAGCCCTGCGTCAAGCGGTGCCGCCCGAAGGCGAAGCCGAACTGCGGGAGATCCTGGCGGGCTGGCCCCAAGGCATGGTCGTGAAGTGTGGAGCGGGAGTGGAGCCGCTGGCAAAGGCGGTGGTTCGCCCGGACCGGGTGGTGCTGAGGGTATTCCCCCGACAAGCTGGTCTCCAAATGGAGTGGGTGGCCCGTGACGAGACCATGGCCTTTCCAGCCCTTCGCGGACCAGAGCGCGAAACAGTAAGGTGGAACGGACGGGATTGTCAGGTCGAGCGCGATTTCCAACAGGAAGAGCGATGGCTCCAGCAGATCTGGGACCGCTGTCCGCTGTTGCCTAGGGAAACCGAACTGATGCTTTCAGAACTCGATTCCGCGCTCGACCTCCTCGAACAGTTGCGTGCGGCCTCCGTGCCGCTCGAGTGGAGCGAGGGCAAAGAGTGGAAGGTCCGATGCACTGCGACCACCGGCTCATTGAGTCTCACCTCCAACAAAGGAGAAGGAGACTGGTTCGAGCTGGCCGGGTCGCTGAGGATCGACGACACCAAGGTGTTGGCCTTGAGTCGCGCCTTGGAACTAGCACGCTCTTATCCCGGTCGCTATCTCCAGCTCAGCGATGGAGACTTTGTCCGCCTCGACCAGCGCCTCCGTCAACAACTCGAAGAACTCGATCAACTGGTGGACCCTCACGCTAAGGCCTTTCGAATCTCCCCGCTGGCGGTGCCGGCCCTGGCCGACATCGAAGTGGACAACCTGCATGCCGACGACCACTATAGAGCCGTTCTCGACCGCTTCGGTGAAGCCGCTCAGTTACGGGCCACCATTCCACCGGATCTTCATGCCCAGTTGCGAGACTACCAGAAAGTGGGCTTCCGTTGGCTGGCGCAGAGAGCTAAGCTGGGAGTGGGGGCATGCCTTGCCGACGATATGGGACTGGGTAAGACACTGCAAGCTTTGGCGCTGATGGTCCAAGAGCAGAACGAGGGTCCTCACCTGGTAGTCTGCCCTACCTCGGTGACCGGCCACTGGGTCGAACAGATTCAGAGGTTCTGCCCCACCCTGAGACCGATTTGCCACGAAGGAACTGGACGTCGCTCCCTAATTAATGAACTAGGACCAGGGCACGTGGTCGTTGTCAGCTACCGTATTCTTTTGAGCGACCGCCGCCTGCTGGGCGATGTCGATTGGCGGGTCGCCCTTCTCGATGAAGCGCAGATCATCAAAAATCCGAAGTCTCAGACGGCAAGAGCCTGCTTTTTACTGAAAGCGAGAATCCGCGTGGCGACGACCGGAACCCCGATCGAGAATCGCCTGTCGGAGCTTTGGAGCATCTTTCGCTTTTTGAATCCAGGCCTACTCGGCAGTCTGGCCTCTTTTCAACGGCGTTTTGAACAGACGTTCGAGCGCGCCAATCGACCTCGATTGCGTCGCTTGGTGGCTCCTTTCTTGTTGCGACGGATGAAATCTGATGTCTTGAAAGAGCTACCTGAGCGCACTGAGTTGACGCTGACCGTTGAGCTTTCCCGGGAGGAACGAGCGCTCTACGAAAGCGTCCGACGCCAGGCTCAAGAGCAACTCGAAGATGGGGTCACCATTCAGCTTCTGGCTCATCTCACACGATTGCGTCAAGCCTGCTGTCATCCTCGGCTGCTGGTTCCAGAAAGTGTAGTGCCGAGCGCCAAGTTGACGGCGTTTTTGGAGCTTCTAGAGCATCTGCAAGCGGGCCGGCACCGAGCCTTAGTCTTCAGTCAGTTCACTAGCCTCTTAGACCTCGTTGAAGAACAGCTTAAAAAGCGCTCCATCGACTATCTCCGCCTTGACGGGTCCACTCCGGCGGCCAACCGCCGGGCCCGAGTGGATGCCTTTCAAAATGGGCAGGGGGACGTCTTCTTAATTAGTCTTAAAGCCGGCGGGACAGGGCTCACGCTGACCGCCGCCGATTACGTCGTTCATCTGGATCCTTGGTGGAATCCAGCCGCCGAAGACCAAGCCACCGATCGGGCCCATCGCATCGGTCAGACCCGACCCGTCACTGTCTATCGAATCCTGGCCCGCAACACTATCGAGGAGAAGGTTCTGCGACTGCACGGCCATAAACGCGACTTGGCCCGCGACATCTTAAGCGGGCATCAAGACCAGGCTCCTATGGGCCTTGAGGAGATGCGCGCCTTAGTTCAATATACGTAGCGGCCGCTGGAACCCCAACATTCGTGGAGCGAGTACAGCAGTGTTGAGCTTAGTGGGCTGGGCGCAAGTTCCAGCCCACTTGGGATGGGACGCTAGTTCCTCTTAGCGGATTTCCAGCGAAGTTCAACGAATAAGATGTAACACATTGATAGTGTAGCCTGTCAATATAGGTACCAAGCAAACACGGAGGTTCCTCGATGAACGCAAAAACAATCCATGGTATCTGTAACCTATGGAAATTCCGTCTAGGCGCGAGACGGCGCTAGAATCTTGAACGATACCGATAAATACCAACTCGGTCTAGCTCAGAACGGAGACAAGGCAGCCTTCGGTAGTCTCGCATCTCATCAAGCGCCCGGCCTCAACAGCTTCCTTCTCAAGTTGCTGAAAGGCCGGCGCGAAGAGGCCGAAGACCTTTCTCAAGAGACCTTGCTCAGAGCCTATCGCTCCATCTCGACTTTCCGAGGAGAGAGCAAGCTCCGCACTTGGCTGCGCCGAATTGCCTCGAACCTGGCCATCAATCATCTTCGCAAGAAACGATTGCCCGCCGACAGTCTCGAACCGACCGACCCCGAACGGGTCCCAAAGCATGAGATTCCCGACCTCAGATTTTCTCCTGAACTGCAGATAGTGGAGCAAGATTCTCAGCAGTTGGTGCAAAACGCCTTAGCTCAGTTGACTGAGAATCTGAGGATCGTCTTTGTACTCAAAGAATTGGAAGGCTACTCTCACGACCAGATCGCCGGCATACTCGGTGTGACGACCCAGGCGGTGAGAGTGCGCCTTCATCGGGCCAAGAAAGCCTTGGGAGAACTGATTCCACCGTCAAGCTGAGCAAGAAGGGTGATGACGTTAGCGTACACCCAAGTTCTCTAAATCCATAGTGAAGTGAAGTTCACGAATTGGGAATAGATGAGGTGGACCGGGCTAGTCGGTAGTTCGAGTGAGTTCGGCGTTGTTCTTGTCCAAGAAATACTTCTCGAACAGGAACGGCCCAAGGGGGATAAACGCGCTGAGAAAAGCCATGCCGGTAGTGCGCAACGACCATTTTTTCCGGTAGGCGGTGAACACCACGGCAATGCAAAAAAGTACAAAAAAGGCCCCGTGAAAGGACCCTGTCCAACGTACGAACACAGGTTTGTCGTAGAAATACTTGAGCGGCATCGCAATCCCAAGAAGCACGATATATGACACAGCCTCTAAGGCACCGGAAAGACGAAAAAATCGAAGCAGTTGAAACATGCCGACGCCTTCTTCCGAGTGGCCTCCGGCCCCTTGGCTGGAGCTATGAAAACGTAGAACCGACCCGACCTTGTAACGCTCGCGTTTCTGGAGCAGACTCTCGGAGTCGCTGTAACTCCTGCCCGAGAAACTTCTTGCGCGGTGACGCTTTGTTCCGAACGCGAAGTGGGGAGTCTCTGCGAGACTCCCCACTGGGTCATAACTCTCACTTGAGTGTTGCTTCCAGTGACTGTGTTAGGAAACTCCGCTCCCGGCGGAGTACGTGTAACCCATCAAGGCGCCAAAGAACGCCATCACGATGGGACTGCACGTCAAACCTCAAGCGGAGCCGAGTTGACGGAATATGAGGCTAACTCCAACGCCTAAAGCAGCACCGAGAGCAACCCTTAAGACAATATCCATAGGACCTCTTTTCTTTCCTACCGTTCTAACAGTGTTGGTCTTGCAGAGTTCCTCACCAGGCCCAGGAAGACCTAAAATGAGAAACAACAGGCCCGTGGTCCGGCCAGCCTCACGCCCGTTCAACTTCCAAAGGAATGGTCACAGAGCCCAAGAAACAGGTGGGCATGAATTGCGAGAACTGCGGCTCACCGCTCGACAACACAGGGGAAACGTGCGCCTTCTGTGGGAGTCGAAACAGCGATCTGCCTCTCGCAGATGTGCCGGCCCAACATCAGCGTGGCGAGGCCCGCGAGATCACCAAAACTTACGATGATTCTTTAAGGGCGATTAAAGCCGCCGTTGAACACAGTGACCAGGTGCACAAAGTCGAGGTGCGTCGCAGCAAGATATTCCTACCGCTTCTGGCCCTTTTACTAGGTTCACCGATGCTCTTCTTATTATTCGTGAGCTATAAAACCCGGCCCATTCACGCCGATTTCGAAGAGTGTATTACCTCAGGCGTGGCCGCTATCATCCAAGGCGACTACCTCCAGGGGAAGGACTTCCTGGCGAAAGCTGTCTTCGAGCGAAACGAGTCTGCCGAGGGCCATATCCTTTACGGCTCAGCGTTTTATGCCGAAATTCTCGAAAAGCCGTATCTTGATCCTCAGAAACGCAAGGCCCTTGTCTATGGGGTGTATCGAGAGATGCATTTCGCCCAACAGACCGATCCTGACAATCCGCAAGCACACTTTTTCATGGGCCTACACTATTATGAGGAGGGTGAGACCGCCCAAGCGGTTACGGAATTCGAAGCTTGCATTGCCTATATCTCTAGGATTTCCCACCTAGCCAAGCGCGAACGCTACTCAAACGCCGCGAACCAGATTTTGGAGAAACTGAAGGCAGCCCCTACAGAGAAGTTGGTTCTCGTTTCGCAAATTGACGATTCTAGAAATGACCGGGAAAAGAATAGCATTGAGGTTCCGTACGGACGATGAAGTGCGCAAGCTGTGGAGCCAATCTCCCTGTCGGTGTGGACGAGTGTCAGCACTGCCAGACACTCAACGATACAGACTTTCGCCTACTCGGCAGGGCGCGGGTGGCGGATGCCAAGCGTCCGGCGGAGGAAGCCCAATGCCCTCGTTGTCAGACACCTTTGATGTCGCTCAAAATCCAGATGGGAGAAAGTTATCCCGTGCACCGCTGCAAGCGCTGCCTCGGCACCTTCTTCGCCTCGGAGGATCTCGAGCGCTTGGTGAGCAGCGTCGCTGACGACACGACGCTCAATGAAGCACGACTCGCTCAGCTCTGTCGGGAAGCCCCCAGAGAAGTATGGCCGATTACCTACATCCCGTGCCCCTGCTGTCGCCAAACGATGCAGCGCAAGACTTTTGGGCAAAGCTCAGGGGTGATCTGCGATCACTGCCGCGACCACGGCCTCTGGCTTGACGGCGGCGAACTTGGCCGGCTTCTGAGTTGGGCCCGGGCCGGTGGAGCGAAAAGAAACTAAGGACGAACTCGATACTTTGCCGACATTTTACAAAATGTTAACATAAATCCAGCCGAGGCCAGCATCTGTCCACACGGTTGATTTATGGTGAGGTTCAGGAGAATTGAATTATGAACGTCACCACTTCCACGCACTCACGCTCCACGTATGAGAATCGCCGACCTTCAAGTTCTGACCGTCGTGCCGACGACCGTCGCTCTCCCGAAGCGAAACGAAGCTCTGCGCCACCCACCCATGAGAATCGGCGCGCGGCCGACAGACGCTCAGGCGACGACCGTCGCGATCGCACGACCGTTTCTTCTGAAGCCCGTGAAGCCCCGGAGACCGACAAACCCTTCAGCTCTTTTTTACAAAATTTCGCAAGCAGTCATTCTGAGCCTTCGGATCCGACGCCCGCCTCCGCCCCAGCCCTCTCACCCGAGCAAGAGAGACGACAAAAAATCGGAGAAACTGGGCGCGTCTTAGAGAAGTATTCGGACTACACGAACGGAAGAGACGAGATCACCTCCAGGGACGACTATGAGAAGATCGCCAACGGAGAGCGCAACGAAGATTTCAGTGAGCACCTGCGAGAAGAGAACCCCGACTGGACCGATGAGCAGGTGGCGGACGAGGTCAAAAGCCTGCAGGAAAATTCGCGCCTTCTGTTCGAGGACTCCGACATTTCCGACTTCTACGACACCGCCGGTAAAGGTGGCGACACAGACGGCAAGATTTCGACGGATGACTTGGTGGCCGGCCGTTTGGTCAATGATATCTCCAAAGACAGCCCGCCGGACCTCAGCGTCGCAGAGATCAATGAGCTTCACGAGAAGAATCCAGCGCTCGGCAACGAGGCCATCACCAACAAGTATTATCATCAAGGTCAACAACTCAACGAGTTGCTAGGCGGAGATGACGAGAACTTCCTAGCTACATGGCCTGCCTTCGGCTCATTGGCCTCGAACTCGGCGGGCTCGGTCATCCGTTCCGACGGAGTTCCCGGGGACGACCGCATTTCCGACCAAGTCGCTCAGGGAAACCGGAAAGTGTTCGAGGATATCGCTCCCCGCTACGACAGCTATCTCGAAGCTGCTCAGGATCCTAACTTCGACTATGACGAGTGGTCTCAAAACGAAGGATTCGGCCCTCAGGACAACTACCTCAAAGAGTCCTTCGGGTTCCTAGACAAGGCCCGCACCACCGAGGATGCCGACAAGAAACAAGAATACCTTTTAGCCTCCAACGTGTTGGCCGGACGCCACGAGCAAGGTCGTCTGGACCCGGAGATCGATAACTCCACGGCTCCCCTGACTGGCACCGGAGTGGAGCGCGGTGTGATCGAAGCCTTTGTAGACGAAGATCCCACTTTCTTCCTTCCCAACGGTAGCGGCAGTGGCGAGTTGAGCAAACTGGACGTGAGTAAGAAGATTGAAGCCCCTCCGGCCGCCGGCCTCAACCAGATCAGCGACCCCGAAGTGAAGGATGCTCTCTGGAGAAGTCTAGGCCGAGAAGGATCACCGCCGGCGAACCTATCGGGTCAAGAACTTATTGATAATACGGGAACTGAAGACTGGTCCAAC
Source organism: Candidatus Xenobia bacterium (assembly GCA_037968995.1). Classification (GTDB taxonomy): domain Bacteria; phylum Vulcanimicrobiota; class Xenobia; order Xenobiales; family JADMJV01; genus JAEXNA01. The sequence continues at coordinate 6,222 of JBBKWP010000459.1, read as the reverse complement.
CTCAATGAGAGGATGCGCACCATCGCGGGCCTGATGGTCGCCGGACAACAAGACCCCCGATTAGGTGAATATGTCCTCGACTACGACGCTCCAGCGGGTCTTAGTACCACCGGACACGCCACTGCACTGGCCGAAGGACTATTTGAGAAAACTCCCGTCGGAATGGTAGTCGGCTTGTTCTCCTAAAGATTCCTAAGAGGACCGAAACTGCGTCTTCTGGAAACTTCCGAGAATGGCTAATCCCCCACTCGCACCCGACAGTTCCCTTTCCACCCCCGACCCATCCGGCTCTCTCGTGAGTCTGAATACCTTCGTCAAGGTCGGACCCGACGACACCGTCACCGTGGTCATCAAACACGCTGAATTTGGCCAGGGTGTCACAACGGGGCTTACCACCATCGTGGCTGAAGAGATGGACACCGACTGGGAGCAGATGCGATGGGAGTTCGCTCCCGCCAATGTGCAGCTTTACGCCAACTCGAGAATCGGGGTTCAGGGTACGGTCAGCTCCAGCTCGATCGCTAATTCCTGGGAGCAGCTTCGTCAGGCCGGCGCCTCGGCCCGCGCCGTGCTTGTCCAGGCGGCGGCCGCTGCTTGGCAGGTGGAGGCCTCCGAAATCACCGTTCATCGAGGCCGGATCAGCCACAAAAGCGGCTTGAGCGGTGGCTTCAGCCAGTTCGCCGCCGCCGCGGCCAAACTCGATCCTCCCGAGCAAGTTTCGCTCAAAACGGTCGACCAGTTCGGCCTGATAGGAAAAGACGTGCGTCGGCTGGACATAGCCGAGAAATCGAACGGGTCGGCCGTCTTCACTATGGACGTGCAGAAACCGGGCATGCTGACCGCCGTGGTGGAGCGGCCTCCCCGCTTCGGCGGCACAGTCAAAACCTTCGATCCTAGCGCGGCGCTTGCCGTGGCCGGTGTCACGGACGTCGTACAGATTTCGCGCGGTGTGGCCGTAGTGGCCGACAGTTTCTGGTCCGCCTGCAAAGGGCGGGAAGCACTGAAGGTGGAGTGGGACGAAAGCGCCGCCGAGAAGCGCGGCAGCCGGGAACTGCTCGATGACTTTCGCAAGCTCGCCGAATCCGAGGGTACCGTGGCCCGCGACCAAGGCAATGCCCTGGAAGCGATTCGAAACGCCCAAAAAGTGGTCGAAGTGGAGTACGAACTGCCTTATCTTGCCCACGCCCCCATGGAGCCCATGGCCTGCGTGGCCGAGTTGAAAAACGACGGTGTGGAACTGACCTACGGGGCCCAGACGCTCACCTTGGACCAAGTCAATGTAGCCCAAGCCCTCGGTCTTGAGGGGCCCCATAAGGTGACCATCTGCTCGGTTTACGGTGGTGGCAGTTTCGGGCGCCGCACCAGTCCCGACAGCGACTATGTGGTGGAAGCCGCGACCATCGCAGCCGCGCTGAAAGAGAAGGCGCCGCACGGCGTAACGCCTCCGGCTTGCAAACTGATCTGGGACCGAGCCGACGATTTGCGGGGCGGTCGTTACCGCCCCATGAGCTTTCACCGCATGAAGGGCACGCTAGGCGCCGATGGGCAGATCGAAACCTGCTTTCACCGCGCCGTTCTCCAATCGTTCTTCGCCAACACCCTCTTCGAACCCCTTACCATCCACGACGGCATCGACCACGCCATGGTCCACGGTACGGTCGATCTACCCTACCAGATTCCCAACTTGAGGGTGGAAGCTCGGATGGCCGAAGCCGGTGTGCCCACCCTATGGTGGCGCTCGTTAGGCCACACCCAGAACGCTTTCGTCACCGAAACGTTTTTTGACCGGCTCTGCTTCGAGGGAGGACAAGATCCGATCGCAATGAGGCGGCGCTTGCTGCAGAATGCGCCACGTCATCTGGGCGTTCTCGAACTAGTTTTGGAGAAGGCTGGGCCGGCTCCTCAAGGGGAGGGCGTGGGGCGCGGAGTGGCCGTTCACAAGTCGTTTGACACCTACGTGGCCCAAGTGGTCGATGTGAGAAGCGAGGGCGAGAAGGTCCGAGTCGAGCGCATCGTTTGCAGCGTTGACTGCGGGATCGCCGTCAACCCTGACATCGTGAAGGCGCAGATGGAAAGCTGCATCACTCAAGGCCTCTCGGCGACCTTGGGAGAGGCTATCACTCTGGTTGAGGGCCGAGTTGTCCAAGGCAATTTCGACGATTATCCAGTGCTGCGAATGGCTCAAGCGCCCCCCATCGAGATACACATTGTACCTTCGAGCGAGGCTCCAAGCGGAGTGGGTGAACCGGGCCTACCTCCTTTGGCTCCGGCCTTGGCCAACGCCATTCATCGGGCCACCGGCCGCTGGATTACGCGATTACCTCTCGCCGCGGAAGGGTTGCTTTGATGGAAAAGTTCACACTCAGGATCAACGGGGCGTCTCGCACCGTGGAGACCGATCCCGACAAGCCTCTGCTATGGGTACTGCGCGAAGATCTGAAGCTGTGTGGAACCAAGTTCGGCTGCGGAGCCGAGTTGTGCGGCGCCTGCATGGTTCATCTAGACGGAGAGGCCATGCCCAGTTGCAAGATCGACGTAAAAAGTGCGTCCGGCAAGGCGATCACCACCATCGAGGGGTTGAGCGCCCAGGGTGAGCACCCCCTTCAGAAGGCTTGGCGAGAGGTCGCGGTGCCGCAGTGCGGTTACTGCCAATCCGGACAGATCATGTCCGCCGCGGCTCTGTTGGCCGACAACGCCTCCCCTACCGACCAAGATATTGACGAGGCCATGGAGCGAAACCTCTGCCGCTGTGGAACCTACGGTCGAATCAAGAAGGCCATACGACTGGCCGCACAGAGCGACAGCCAGTGACACCTTCTGACGACGATGTGCGGCTGAGGATCGCGGCCCTAGAAGACGAACTGGAGCAATCGCGTGCCCGCGAAGAGGCGCTGCGCGTCACGAATGGAGAACTTCTCCATCTGATCAATTCATCTCCCGCAGCCATTATCACCCTCGACCACGAGGGGACCGTCAATATGTGGAACGCCGCGGCAGAACTCATCTTCGGATGGAAAAAGGCCGAAGTGATGGGGCGACTCAATCCGATCGTCCCTCAGGCTCAGCTCGAACGGTTTTTCCAGCGCCATAGCGAGGTCGTGCAGGGTGAACCGCTGATAAATCTTGAGGTCGAGCGCAAAAAGAAGGACGGAACTCCTATCGATGTTAGTATCTCCTCGGCCCAGGTGCTCAACGATGACGGTGAGGTCGACCTGATCATCGGCATCATGCTCGACATCACCCAGCGCAAGCAAGTTGAGCGCGAGAACCAGGAGTTGCTGGCTACCTTAGAACAACGGGTGCGTCAGCGCACCGCCGAGTTGGAGGGTGCCATTCGAGACCTGGAGTCATTCTCTTACTCTATATCACACGATTTGCGAGCGCCTTTACGCTCCATTAACAGCTTCGCCTCCATCCTTTTGGAGGACTATGAAGAGAGCCTCGACGAGGAAGCCCGCGACCTGCTCGGCCGGGTGGGAAACAACGCTCGGAGAATGAGCGAACTGATGGACGACCTACTGGAATTCTCTCGCACGGGTCGCGAGCCGATCCATCGCAAGCCCACGGACATCGAGGCCATGGTGCGTGAAATCATCGGCGACTTACGTCTGCAGGACGAAGACCGTGAAGTAGACATCGTGGTCGGCGATCTGCCCGAAGCTCAAGCGGACCCTTCACTCTTTCGCCAAGTGTTTGTCAATCTGCTAAGCAATGCCTGGAAGTTCACCCGCCTCACCGAAGGGGCCCGCATAGAAGTCTCTGGACAGACCGAAGACGACGAGGTCGTTTATCGAGTACACGACAACGGCGCCGGCTTCAGTATGGAATACGCCGACAAATTGTTCGCCGTGTTTCAGCGCCTTCACCGCCCGGAGGAATTCGAGGGAACCGGCGTGGGTCTTGCTATCGTGGCCAAGATTGTCAATCGCCACGGTGGCACCATCACCGCCGACGGTGAATTAGGTAAGGGCGCGCGGTTCGAGGTTCGACTCCCCTATGAACCAGTTTAGGAGACTGTATGGGCCTGCTCTTATCGGTCGTACTCAGGCCAAGTTGAGGTGTGACCGAACTGTATCCCCGGCTTCCTTTCTAGTGAAACGTTAACGCTTTAGAAATAAATGTTTACAATCCGGCAACATCGGTAACGCCCATGTCACTGTTTCCTTTCAAGGAGACACGTCATGATAGAAGTCATGAGTACCACGATCACACCCCAATCTCAGGTTCCCCGAGGCGCCGATCGACGCCAGCGCAGCGATAACGTGACGGTCGATCGACGAACCCAGGAACGGCGGACTGAAAGTGCTCCAAAGGCCAAGGAAAGCGCGCCCTCCGATACCACGAACATTTCTACCGAAGCCCAAATGCTGAGCGAACAGCCCCAAAACCAATCGGCTCCGCTGGCAGCCCGGGGGCAGCTCCAGACCACGCTCAACAATCTTCTGCAAACCAGCGACGTGACCACATCCGGCGTCGGCGCATCAGCCGGAGCCATTGCTGGAGCAGTCGCTGGGGCAGCTTTAGGCGGCGCGGCCGCCAACCACGCCCCTGTCAAAGCCCAAGGCAATCCCGCCGCTAACCCCGCGCCACCGGACACCACCCGTTCAGACGATTGGAACCAACGCCAGGCCAAATACCAAGAGCGCGCCAAAGAGATGAAGTCTGTGGTCAACACCAAAAACGACACCCTTCGCAACCTCAAGATCACGCAGGACTACTCCAAACTCTCCAACGAGATGCGGGAGATGCTGGGTTCCGATTCTGGCGCGAACTGGCCCACCTTCGCAACCTGGGCTTCCCGCCAGGCCGGCGAGACGATCCGTCAGGAAGACTTAGGAACCACCGCCAAGGTTGGTAAGAATGTCGTCGACACGGCCAGTCAGCTACCCTTCGTGGGCCCCTTGCTGGCGCCAGTCAAAGCCGGTTCCGACCTGTACGACGCAAGCAGCGACCAAGTCGCTAAAGGGAACCGAAAAGTTTATAAGGAAATCGCACCGCAGTTCGCCCGCTTCATCGAAACTTTCAAGGGCGACAAGGCCCCTGATGCCGAGAAGCTCAAAAAGTTTCAAGAAGGTTTCAAGAGCGGCGATGCGTCCGCCGGGGGCCAAGAGGGCCTGAAAAAAGCTTTCGACAACTACTATAAGGCCATGTTCGAAAAAGACCCCGACAAGAAGAAGGAGCTGATGTTCCTAGCCAACGGTCAGATCGGCGGCCACGAGCAGACTCGTCTTCAACCCGAAATCGAGGGCGCTCTCCCGTACGGAACCCGCGGGCTTGCCACAGATTGGATGATGAAGCTGGGACTGCCGGACGGTCGAGGCGGGGTGAAGCCCGTGAGTCTAGGGGATGACGTCCCGGCTTTCAACAATCGACGGGCTCCCAAAGAGTTGGTCAACCTCGAAAACCCCGATGCCGCCGGAATGGTAAAACGTTGGGACCGCTCACCCAACTCGCTGCAAGGGAGTGGAGCCAAAGACTGGACCAACATGCGAGATCGAATGAACTACATTCTTGACCTCTTTCGAAGCCGTCACGACGACCCCGCGCTCTTTCAAGATCCCTTCACGCCCAAACAGACCAAGGATATCATCGCCAACCGAATCCCCAACCTGGCGGCCTAAAAGTGTCCTTTGCCGCCTAATCTACCGCCCAAATATTACCAGATTGAAAAGGCCGTCCGGCAAGTCGAGGCTGAGGAGATCTCTGTGGCCTCTTTCGTTGAGTTCCTAGAGAATATTTTGGAAGAATTCGAGGACGGTGAAGACGAGATCCAAGACACAGTGCTTCCCGAGCAGTCCGCCGATGATGTGGAAGACGACTTAGAGGATGGGCTCGAAGGAATCGACGACTGCAAGGCGGCCTTGGTGCGTCTGGCCGTCTTCGCTGAAGACCAGAACCCCGACCACCTCAAGAACGGCCTGTTGATGCTTGCAGAGGGAATGTTAGCACTGTCGGAACTTGCCGCCCGTAATGAAGACGCCATGCTCGAACAGGAGCTTCCTGTACTAAAAGCCTTTAACTTCGACTGAAATCAGAGGGCCCTCAACCCACCCAGTGGGTCAGGATCCGCCTAGCATCGCCTGGGCTAGAGCCCGGCGAAACGTCTCTAGGGTGAAGGGCTTGGTCACCATCACGTCAACCCCCGCCAGAACCGCCCCGTCGTTGACGCCGCTTATAAGAATTATTGGGGTCAACGGTGACAATTCTTTGGCGGCTAGGGCC
>JBBKWP010000458.1:0-3182 GCA_037968995.1 Candidatus Xenobia bacterium | reverse complement strand
GAACAATCTCTTAGAGAAGAGATGTCTCCACCAGGACGGGTCCTCGATCTGGACGGAGATATCGGTCGCTCCCGTTCGCGACTCGGCGGGAGTCCTACAACATTTTGTGGCTCAGGTTCAAGATGTTACCAAAGAGCGCAACGCGCATTTGGCACTGCAAGACAGCGAAACACGCTTTCGCGGCCTTTTTGAACTCTCGCCTATAGGGATCTGTCTCAACGATTTTGAAACGGGAAGTTTTCTCGCCGTCAACGAGGCTCTGGCGACGGCCACCGGTTACGCCAGGGAAGATCTGCTAAGATTGAGCTACTGGGAACTCACTCCCAAAGAGTATCAACCCCAGGAGCAGCTTCAATTAGAGTCTTTGAAGTCCATCGGCCGATACGGCCCGTATTTTAAGGAGTACATCCGCAAGGATGGGATTCGTTATCCTGTTCGACTTCACGGGATGCTGATGCGAGATCACGGGGGTCGTCAAGTGATTTGGTCCTTGATCGAGGACATCACTGAGAGCCAAAGAATCGAAAGAATGAAGACCGAGTTCGTGTCGACTGTAAGTCACGAACTGCGGACCCCCCTGACCTCCATTTCTGGTGCTCTCAGTCTCATTGTTGGTGGAGTTTTGGGAGAAGTTCCCGCTGAGATGAAAGAGATGCTGGAAATAGCCGCGAGCAGCAGTCAACGCCTAGGTTCATTGGTGGACGACCTTCTGGACTTGAACAAACTACTCTACGCGAAATTGCAAATCCATCTTGAAAACATCGACCTTTTTACGCTACTGGAAGAGATTGTGGCGGGAATGGCCGGGTATGCCGACCTCTACGAGGTTGGAATTTCCCGAACAGGCGACCAGAAGGTCGAGATTGTGGCGGATCCTAGCAGGTTCTCCCAAGTGGTCACTAACCTGCTCTCAAATGCGTGCAAGCATTCCATGCCGGGCCAGGTCGTCGAACTTCGCCACGAAGCTTCGGCTAACGGCTTCGTGGTCGTGAGCGTGATCGATCAGGGGACTGGAATCCCCAACGAGTTTCGTTCGCGTGTCTTTCACAGGTTTGCTCAAGCCGATTCCAGCGACTCTCGCGCGGAAGGGGGAACGGGATTAGGTTTAGCGATCTGCAAGGAACTCGTCGAGAGCATGAACGGTGTGATCGGCTACGAATCAGAGGTCGGAAAGGGGTCTCATTTTTGGTTCAGGGTTCCTCAGGTCGGAGGACCTCGGCTACTGCGGTCTGGTCCCGAGCTTCACATTCTGCATGTGGAGGACGACCGCGATTTCTCGCATGTGCTTTCGACCCAACTGGAAAAGCGTGCCACTGTGGTGAACGCTTCCACCCTGTCTGAGGCCAACTCTCTTTTGCGCCAGGGAGTCTTCGACCTTGTCTTACTCGACCTCGGCTTGCCCGATGGTCACGGAGAAAATCTTTGGGAAACACTGCACGTAACACAGCCAGAGCTTCCCTTTATTATCGTTTCAGGCCACGAAGTGCCCAACGTTCTAGCTTGCCGTGTGGCCGCAGTTGTAGAAAAAAACGGGTCGACTCAAAAGCGAATTCTTCAGCTAATCACTTCTATCTTTTCACAGACGGAGAATGTACCGTGAAAAAACTCGAACGTGTGCTCCACGTAGACGACGATCCCTCGATTCGAATCATTGCTCGCGTCGCTCTTGAAAAGGTCGGCAAGTTCGCTTTGCTTAGCTGCGCGAGCGGCAAGGACACTTTGGAACAAGCTTTAGAGTTCCAGCCACAGGTCATACTTCTCGACGTAATGATGCCGGGCATGGATGGTCCCTCAACTTTAGCGGAATTGAAGAAGTTATTGGATCTGAGTGGAGTTCCCGTCATTTTTATGACGGCCAAGGTTCAGCCTGAAGAATTAGAGAAATATCGAGAAATGGGCGCCTTCGATGTGATCGTCAAGCCCTTTGCTCCTATGCAACTCGCTCAGGACATCCGCCAATTGTGGTCAGACTTCCATAAAATCTGAATTTTCGATTACGGCAGCTCAGCTGAGCGAAGGACCAGATCAGAAAACTCCTTGCGTTTAGCCATCGCGTGATGCAAAACCCACGTCACAAGAGGGCCACTTAAACCGTCCTTTAGGAGAAAGGCATCCGCGTCGTTCAGTTTGTCTCGAGGAGTCGCCCCGCTGTAGGCGACTAAGGCCGTGTCTGGTAGGAGTTCACGGAGCACAGAGAAGATCTCGTCGCCGGAAGCATCGTGGAGGCCCAGATCGCTCAACACAACGTCCGGTTTCTCAAGGGTGATCTCCGCACGGGCTGTTTCCAAGCTTAGTGCTGTGCGAACGACGATTCCTTGAGATTTCAATAAAAGACAGAGCAGCTTCGCGTCGGTGGGATTGTCTTCGATAAGTAAGAGCTTCATATAAGCGGTTACGAGCACGATAGCTGGTCTCCCTGGCGTCTCATAAAAGGGCGTCGTCCCCACGGACCGAATCGATCATCGAATGAATGGCTCAAAAGACTTCGACGATGATCTACTTTTTCAAGCTTGGCAAGAGGCTCAACCGCATCTGTTGGAACGAATCTCCGAGTTTCAAGCTCTTCTCTTAACTTCGGAGTCTGATGTCCGGACAAATGAATTGGCACTTCACGCGCACACCTTCGCGGGGACCTTGGGCTGTTTTGGGCTTCAGGGCTGCAGTCGGACCGCTCAAACCTTGGGAAGCATGCTCTCACGGGGGGATCCTCAGAATGCTCTTCTCCAGCAATCGCAGATTCTCCATCACCAGATCCTCCATGCAGAACCCGCGGCCGCGAAAGATGTCCACCTTGACCCCGTGGCGGTTTTTGCGGACGCCGATTTTCCGTTAGCTGAGCTTCTCGCCTTCGGTCATTCCAAAGGTGTCGCGGTCATACCGGTAGATGATATCGGAGCCCTCATCGGAAAACGTTGGAGTGCCGTGATCCTAGACATGGATCATCCACTCGCCAGGGCGTTTTCTCCAGATCTAGACCTCCCCCTCATCGCGGTCGTTGGAGCCGATACCTTAAAAGACCGTTTGGAGGCTGTCCGTGTGGGAGCGCGGACGGTCTGTCTGAAAGACGACAGATTGAAGAAGCTCTTTGAAACTCTAGTAAGGGTTTTTGACCAAACGAGTCGGCCCCCGGGTCGGGTTCTCATTGTGGACAACGATGCCAACTTTTTGGAATCATTCCAAGC
>JBBKWP010000457.1:0-9866 GCA_037968995.1 Candidatus Xenobia bacterium | reverse complement strand
CCCTTCTCCCACGCGCTCCGTTCCCGCCCCGATGTCTTCGACGAACTGTATATCAGTCTCGTGGAAGCCGGCGAAGCATCCGCTGGTCTACCGGAAGCCTTAGCCCGCTTGGCTCGCTTTCAGGAACGAAAAAATCAACTGATTTACGACGTGGTTGGGGCCCTTCTGTACCCTCTCATCGTGCTAGTTTTTGGGCTCCTCATAGGTACGGGAATGCTGGTCTACGGTACACCAATTGTTGAAGACATGTATCGCTCGGCCGGCGCACAACTCCCCTGGTTCTCCCAGATGTTCATTTCAGTAGGTCAGTTTGTAGGAAAATTCGCCCTTGTCATCTTCGCGGTCCTTTTAGTGAGTAGTCCAGGTCTAGCCGTACTATGGAGAAGAAAGTCCGTTCGTAAACTTCTGGACTTCCAACTTTTGACCGCCGGACCGACCGCGGAACTGTTCCAGCAGATCGCGACTTCTCGAACTTCTAGAACTCTTTCGATACTCTACGGTTGCGGAATTCCTATCCTGAAAAGTCTACAGATCACGGGCCGCTCATCAGGAAGCCCCGTCTTTGAGGACCTTTTCGACCAGGTTGCCGTGGAAGTTAAAGACGGGGCCAAGATAGCCGATCCGCTGATGAGATGCCCTTACTACCCCTCTATGGCCGCCGGGATGATCGCAGCGGGTGAAGAGGCTGGAAGTCTTAGCCATATGCTCGATCACGTCGCCGACTATTTCGAGAGCCGAGTGGGGTTCGCGGTTTCCGCGCTGGTTAAGTTCTTGGAGCCAGTCTTGATCCTTATTGTAGGCGGATTTGTCGGTCTCATTGTCACCGCGCTTGGAGTCCCGTTTATGAATTTGGTTTCGGTGCTTCAATGATTTGGAACGAGTGGAGCCAATTGGAACTCAAGCTTCTCTTGGTGGAGGACGATCCACTAGAGGCGGACCTCATCTTCGAACTTCTCTCTGGGACCTCAGTCTCCACAAGGAGGGAGATCTCTCTCGGTGCAGCGCTTGAACGACTGGCCCAAGACCAGTATGATCTTATCCTACTCGATACGACTCTTCCCGACGCCGAAGAATTGGACGCCCTAGGCAAGATTCGAAAAGCCGCCCCTCAAACTCCCGTTCTCCTTCTAGGCGTTACGGAAACTGGCAGTCTTCAGCTTCTTCGCGCGGGCGCGCAAGACTTTTTGCTACGACAAGACTTGACCCGAAGTTTCCTACTCCGAACGCTCACCTTCGCGGTGGAACGTCAAGCCCTTCAGAGCGAAGCAGATACTCTGCGAGCGAAGGCGGAATCGCTCGCCCAGCGGAAAGAGCAGTTCGCCTCCATGGTTAGTCACGAGATCCTTAATCCCATGACCGGGCTTTTAGGCTTCGCCGCTCTCTTAGCAAGAACGGACCTCGATACCAAGCAACGGGGTTATCTGCAAGTCATTTCTGATTGCACGAAATCCCTCTCCACCCTAGTCACCGACCTTCTAGAACTCAGTCGATTGGAGGCGGGGCGTGAAAGCGTCAGGATGGAACCGTTCTGTCTCCTTGAACTCCTCGAAGAACTCGGGGTGTTCCTCAGCCAAAGCCTTGAAGGTAGCGACGTACGACTTCTCGTGGTCAGTGACCCTATGGTCTCCCCTCTTGTAAGAGGTGACAGGGTCAAGCTTCGACAGATCCTCTACAACTTGTGTCAAAACGCTTTGAAGTTCACTAAAAAAGGCCACGTTGGACTGCGTATGCGACTTTTGGAGACCAAAGAAGACGCAGTGCGCGTTCGCCTGATTGTCGAAGACACCGGGCGTGGTATTCCGAAAGAGAAGAGCCAGCAGATCTTCGAAGCCTTTTCCCAAGTCGAGAGTGCTGACCGAGCCACGGGTCACGGCTTGGGCTTAGCTATCAGCGCTCGTTTAGCTCGAGTTTTGGACTCCCGTTTGCAAATGGAATCCAGACTCGGCTCGGGGACAATTTTTTGGCTAGATCTCAAGGCCGGCCGATGCCAGGACTCGCAGACTGTGGGGCCCCTCTTGTCGGGGAAAACCGTGTTGGCCGTCTCTGACTATGACCCGGAGCGTCACGCCCTCGGCGAGATATTCCGGGGCTTGGGCGCAAAAGTGTTCCACGGGCCACCAGGTGAAATCTCCCCTAATCAGTTCGACATACTGGTGACCAACGAAGGCGATCCCCGCCATAAAGAACTGTTGGCCACATCTAAGGGCAGAATTGACCGCCGAATCTTGATCGCCCGTCAACCGGAAAAAGTCGATGAAGACGGAGTCCTTATACTCAGTGCTCCCCTTCGACTCAGTCGCCTGAATCAGATCCTCTCAAAACCCTACTTCGCTATCTCCGAGCCCCCCTCAAAAAAAGCTAGACGAGCCCTTATCATTGAGGACGACGCCGTATGCGCGGCGTATCTTTCCAGCCTGTTCGAGCAACTGGGATACACTGTTGACCAAGCCGCGGATGAAGCGGCGGCTTTTGCTCTGGTTTCCAAACGGCGGTATGAGGTCCTCACCCTGGATGGACATGTAGGAAGCAGTGACGGACCCACCATCTATCGACGCATGAGGAGAGAGGGGTGGCTGTCAGAAGAGACGACAGTTATTGTCATCTCCGGTGACACGGAGATGTGGGGTCTCGATATGCGAAAGGGCGAGTCCCATCTCCATCTTCTCTCCAAACCGGTCCAGCCAGAGTCGATTCAGGAGATCCTTCAAACGAATAAAACCAAGAAGCCTCAACCGGAAAACGCGCCCCGATCCGGGCTAGACGTCGGGCGCCTTAAGGCCCTGGACGCCCTTGGCCCCGGCGCCCGTGAGGCCCTATTTGAGATTTTTGAGGAGTCTATTCCCGCGCTCATCGCGGAACTCCAAGATTCGGTCGAAAGGCGCTGCTCCTCGTCGATATCTCGTCTAGCGCATCAGATCCGCGGCTCGGCCAATTCCGTGGGAGCCACTTATATGGCCTACGCCGCTAAGTCCCTTGAGTTCAGTCAAAACGCACCTGACACGTGGGTCCCGCTACTCTTTTCGCTCAAAGAAGAGTTCCGTAGAACCGTCTCGGAGATGAAGTGTAAAGAAACGCCAAGAGTGGGCCTGTGATCAAGGAGTTTGTCAACCGATTTTTCCCCAGTTTAGCCTCTGAGATGTCGGTCATCGCTTTAGTTCTTGACGGGGGCGGTATGAACTGGCTGGAATTCGAATCCACCAAGAAGGTCGTAGCCAGACACGGTAAAGGGTCTTCCAAGGACCTCGCGAGTACGGCGTACCTCCAGGGACGCAAAGTTAGAACGGTTATCCAGGGACGAGACACCTTTTACGGACTCATCGAGCAAGATGTCCTAGATCTCACCTCGATCGACCATTTTATTCCCTTCGGGACTGGGACCTATCAAATTCGAACCTGCCGGGTGCCCAGTCTGGTAACCGCCGGGAAAAGCGCACATTTTTTTGCCGCGGCATTGAATGCCAGCGTTGAAAATTTGAAAGAGGAGTTTGCGAATTACGGAGTCCTGGTGGACTCGGTCGAGGTTCCGGTTACGGCCCTTACCCGAGAGTTCGTTGTCAACCGGGGTAAGCAGCCACCATCCATACTCTTAAACATCGGTCTCGAAATGACCCATTTGGCGATCCTCGTGGACGGTCACCCTTATCTTGCCCGGGACTTCCCTATCGGTCACCGACACTTTGCCTATCACTGGCAGATGGGGTGCAAATGTACGCCGCAGGAGGCTGACGAAGCACTGAGAGACCCTAAGGTCTGTGAGAGCGGACCGCTAGAGCCGATCATGGTGAGTTTCATTTCAGAAATCCAGCGTTCCATAAGGCATTTCCCGCTTCAGCCCGAGATGATATACGTGTCGGGCCAAGGCCTCGTTTCTGGTTTGGAACGTCGCTTGGCCGCCGAAACGGGATTACAAACGTTCATCGACGACACCCTTAAAGTTCAGTGGACGACCTCTGTGCCAAATAGCCATCACTTCAAACTCGCGTTAGGACTTAGCATGTAGCATGAAAAAAGTGATCGTGGGAGAAGACTCCCAAGTCGAGCGCAAGCTCATCGAACTCGTTTTGTCCCCCCATCCCGAGTACGAACTCACCCTCTACGACAATGGCCTCGGTCTATGGCAACACATTCTGTCTGACCCCCCAGACCTGGTAATCGTTGACCTTCTGCTGACGGGCTTGGACGGATTCAGCCTTTGTAGGCTTCTACGCGGACACAGACGCCTGAGAGCCACGGTCCCTGTTCTTGCAATAAGTTCCATGACCACGCCTGGAACCGAAGATTCCATCTTGGAGCACGGGGCTGATGCCTTTCTCGCAAAGCCATTCACTCCAGAAGAACTTCTCAGCCAGGTCGATAGGATGAGTCGAGCCAATAGCAGAGTATGATTCTGTCGTCGAAAACCTAACGGTCGGCGGAAACTTCTCCCTGTATGCTGAGCAGCACCGGGGTCTTCACCCCCGCCAGGTAGATTTTGATCGATTGCTTGATGGTGCGTCGACCCAAGGAAGCGTGGTACCCCACCTTGAGTTCTCCCGTTTCACCTGCGGCCAATTCCCGTTTTCCAGGCTGAGGTACGGTGCATCCACAACTCGATTGCACCCAGATGATCTTGACCGGTTCCGTCCCCGGATTGCGATATTGAACCAGACGCTCTTCAGAGTCGCCTTCCCTGACAAACCCTAAATCGAGCATCGGAGGGTCAAGAATCAGCGTTGGTCCCTCCACGGGAATCGCCAAAGGAACACTATGAGGCGGCTCTTCCGACGGAACGGTCGCGTAAAGGAGACTCAAGATTCCTAGAAGCCCTAGAGCGGTCAGCGCCTGTTTACGGAGGCTCACTTCCTTGGCCGCTATCCACCTGTCGAGGGTCCATCGATCTGGCCCCTGGGCTACCACCATCAGCGCCATGGCGATGATCAGCCCATCCACAGCAAGGTGTAAAAGACTCACTTGTGATGCACCCGAGAAGCAACCGCACTCAACATTGAGCCCTCGAGCCAGAGCGCTCCCAACAAATACTCCGAATCCTACCGCCAAGAGGAGCGCGAACTTCGACACGAGGCGGACTCGGATCCCCAGCAATAAGAAAGTTCCAACGACCGTCTCCATCCAGGGAACGCCCCAAGCCGAGAGAGTCAAAACTTGAGCCGGAAGTAGCTCATAGTTCTCAAGGACTTTGGCGAATGCCAGTGGCTGTCCCGCCTTCTGTAAACCAGCAGCAAGGAGTACTCCGCCGACAAACAGACGACACAGAGCGGTCAACGCACCTTTTCTTTTCGATGAGCACACGGTTTAAAATTCTTACGGCAAAGAAAAGAAGCCTGCCGTCCGCCTTTAAGTGGCAGAGGCAGGCTTGTCATTCGATGGGACCCTTTGAGGAAAAAGGCCCTAGCATCTTTCGTCGACGGCGGGCATTCCAGCTCCTCGCAGAACTACAGAAGTAGAGCCTCTTGCTCCGCGAGTTGGGCCGCCAACACCACGACTTGGGCCGCCAACTCCTCGGAGCTGACACCGGGAACAGTGACGCCCGCTCTAACCTGGCCGGTACGAAAGTCCACCAAGTTCGTCGCCTCGATCGGATCGGACACGATGTGGTAAAGCTCATACTGGTCCGGTTCGTTTCCGTTGGGGTCGTAGTACCGAGAATACTTCCAGGTCCCGTCCAGGAGCGTTCGCACCAAGTTAGGTTGGCGAACCGAGCCCTCTGAGAGACGCGGCAATTGAGCCTTGGTCTGGTTAACCAGGGCCAGGAACCTTTCGTAAGCCGGGAACCCCTTGTTATTCGGGTTCACGGTGGTCATCTGAGTGATCTCGTCGAGAGTCATAAACAGCACTCCTGGGCGCGGCTCGCCCGTCGCGGAGTTGGTGATCGGCGTGGACATACTCGGGTTGTAGATGTAGTCCGAAATGTCCGTTCCTACGAGCGGCGGAACTTGTCCTTGACCGGTGATGCTCTGACGAACCACCTCTTGATTGGCGCCTTTAACACCGGCTAAGCCAAGCAGGGTGGGCAGCAGGTCAGCGTGACTCGTGGGCATCTTGAACTCGCGAAGTTCGCTGTCTGGATTGACAAGAGGTGAGGAAACAATGAACGGGACGTGGATGGCTTCCTCGTAGGCGGTATGCCACTTCTGAATCATCCCGCCGTGGGCTCCACTGTAGTCACCGTGGTCTGTGGTAAAGATGACAATGGTATTGTCCCTCAAGCCGTTCGCGTCGAGCGATTTAAACACCCGGTCAAGTTGAATGTCGAGCAAATAGTGCTGATAGGTTGTCCACTCGCCGTAGGCTCGAGTCCAGGGTTCATACTGGTCACCCGTGAGTTGAAATGGGTTTGGCGCGGCATTACGGACCACGGCGTTGCCAATGATCGATTTCTGGCAGAGCCCGATCTTGATCGACATGTCGTACTGGCAATCGGGCTTGGTGGTGAGATCCTCGCCGAAAGTTGGCACCGTGTTGAAGATCCCTCCCGGGTATCCTCCGGGATTCAGTTCGCGCGGTGGAGAGATGGGGGGCGGACAATCGGAGGTCAAGTCGGTAGGACTGGGTCTACCGATGTTGCTGATCGTACCCTGAGTCGGAATCGGCGGAGGCGTATCAAAATTGGCCGGAGCCGGTTGGACTCCCAAGTTGTTCGGTGCGAACCACTGGGTCGGCCAACCGGATACGTCGTGCGGCGCTAGGTAAGAGGTGACCGCGAACCACGGCGTACTGTCGTCGCCATTATCCTGACCTTTGGAATTGAGAAAATCGATCGTATTGTTGGCGAACTCGCGGTCGCGGTAAACGCCAAGATTGGCGACGTCGGAGCCGTGGGGCTCGGGACCATCCCACTTGGCGAACGGAAATCCCCAAGGGCCTAAATCGTCACATGCCTCTGACACATGCCATTTCCCATAGTAGTACGTCTCATAGCCTGCAGCCTGAAGCCAATCGCCCGCTGTTGGAATCCCATCGGGATCAAGAAAGGTAAAACCTGGGTCGCTATCATCTTTGAAGAAGCCCGTGGTCTGACTGACTCCGTGGACGGTTGGATACTGACCAGTCAATAAACTGGCGCGGCTCGGAACACAAGCGGCCGACGCCGTGTAGTGCGTCCGAAACGTGACAGCGTTCTGTCGTAGGCGAGTGAAACCTGGGAACAGACTGGTGTAGGGATTGTTGGCGGAGACCCCAGTCTCAAAGCCTAGGATCTGGCGGAGTTCGACGGGCATTCCTGTGCCGTCGGGATACTTCGGCGGAAGGTTGTACTCGTCACTCAACACCAACAGAATATTGGGTCGACGCTGGGGAATTGGGTTTCCGCCACCTGTCGACGTCGCGACAAACGACTCTCGATTGTTATCACAGCCCGCCAACAGGCCGGGTCCTAAGCCCGCTCCCATAACGGTCGCGAGACCGACCATAAAATCTCTTCGGCTTATTTTGCTCATACAGTTCCTCCCGATTTTAACTTGGTGGGGCGAGTCCGCCCGCAACAACTTTCATAGGTGCCGCCCTTGCGACAGGGGCAGGGCGCGCCTGGAGCGCTTTTCGCGAAAGCCTCCTCAAGGTGAGGCGCGAACGCCATCACATTGGCGGGCGGCAGATGTCGCCGAAGCATGGCCGACATGAAGCGCATATAAGGATCGATATGGCGAAAGAACTGTTTGTAGCCCGCGCATAGGTAGTTAAGGCCGTCTTCACCGTCAGGAGTCTTGATGAAACGATGCTTCGGACACTCACCGTGACAGGCGAAGCGTACGTCGCACTCCAGGCAGAACTTGGGAAGCGTGGTTCTCTTCTCTCGCCCGAACTCTTTTTGCCGCTCCGAGTTGACCAACGTGCCGAGGGGTACGTCCATAATATTGCCCAGTTTGTTCTCGGGATAGACGAAGTGGTCACAGGAGTAGAGGTCACCGTTGTGTTCGAGCGCGAGGGCCGCGCCGCACGTCTCGCGGAACCAACACAGACTGGCGGGCATGCCCATCCAAGATTCGAGAGAGACATCGAAAAGCTGAACGTAGTGTTGACCGACATCGTTGTGAACCCACTCATCAAAGATCGTGCAGAGAAAATTCCCAAAAGCCTCAGGCTCCACGGACCATTCCGCCAAACTCCCGTTCTGCACGGGCAACACCATTTTGAGTGGTGAAGGATTGGCCGTCAGACGTTCGACAAGGGGGATGAATTGCATCACCGTGCTGCCGATCGACTTGAGGAACTGGTAAACCTCTGTCGGATGAGCTTGGTTACCTCGGCTGACGACCGTGAGCGTGTTGAAGTCGACCTCGTTGCGCTTGAGGGCTTCTAGGCCTTTCATCACCCTCTTGAAGCTAGGCTTTCCACCCCGGTCCACCCGATAATAGTCGTGCAGATGCTCAGGCCCGTCAATGGAGATTCCCACCAAAAACTTGTGCTCTTGAAAAAATTCACACCATTCGTCGTTGATAAGAATCCCATTAGTCTGGAAGGCGTTAGATATGGTTTTATCGCCGGCGTAGGTCTTCTGTAACTCAACCACTTTACGGAAATAGTCGACTCCCAATATGGTCGGTTCCCCACCCTGCCAAGCGAAAAGCACCTCAGGAGTCGTATGTGACTCAATGTGCTGGCGAATGAAAGTCTCAAGCACATCCGCGGGCATCGCCCAATCGGTGTCTTCCGGATACAGCTTCTCTTTTTCCAAATAGAAGCAGTATTTGCAATCCAAGTTACAGATCGGCCCGGTCGGTTTCGTCATCACGTGAAAGCCGGGGAGGGTGCTCATACGAAGGCCTTCGGAATTAGGCCGCCCACACCTCTAAGAATGTGAAGACATTTAGGGAGAAGCGAATCCTGAGAATCTTCTGCCGGGTCAGCCTCAGTCCAGAGTTTGCTGGGCGAAAATAAAGAGAGGCCCAGTCATACGACTGGGCCTCAAAAAAAAACCTGGCAGTTGACCCGTGAAGGGCCCAATGTCCTCTAGGCCGTAGGCCGTTCAAGTCGCTTCGACGCTACGAAGTCGGAGCCGCTTCGGCGAAGTCTCTCCCGCCTTTTAGGGTGGGGACTCCACAAAACAAAGAAAGGCCCCGGGGTTAACCGGAGCCTTATCAAAAAAAACCTGGCAGTTTCCTAAAGCCGAAGGCGTTCCGAGGTCTTCCGAGGTCCGCCCACCCCGCGAAGCGGCAGGTGGCCAGACATAAAAAAAAGTCCCAGCTATTACTAACTGAAACTTTAAAAAAAACCTGGCAGTTTCCTACTCTCCCACCTCGTCTCCAAGGCAGTACCATCGGCGCTAGAGGGCTTAACTTCCGTGTTCGAGATGGGAACGGGTGTGTCCCCTCCGCCATCGCCACCAGGACAAACATTTTGTATTTACTTCTAAAAGTGAATCAAGACACAGAGAGTAAGAGCAATCCAAAAGTGAGTATAATTCCAGCTCACAGACCAAATCACGAAACTTTATCACATCACCCGTACAGCGTTGTTGTACGTCTAGTGATAACGTTAATGAAGCCTCTCGACCGATTAGTGCTGGTTTGCTCAATACATTGCTGCACTTACACATCCAACCTATCAACCTTGTAGTCTACAAGGGGTCTTAGTCACTTACGTGACGGGAAAACTAATCTCGAAGTGGGTTTCACGCTTAGATGCTTTCAGCGTTTATCCCATCCGAACATAGCTACCCAGCTTTGCTCTTGGCAGAACAACTGGTTCACAAGAGGTTCGTCCATCCCGGTCCTCTCGTACTAGGGACAGAGCTTCTCAATTTTCCAACGCCCACAGCAGATAGGGACCGAACTGTCTCACGACGTTCTGAACCCAGCTCACGTACCGCTTTAATGGGCGAACAGCCCAACCCTTGGGACCAACTTCAGCCCCAGGATGCGATGAGCCGA
>JBBKWP010000456.1:0-5150 GCA_037968995.1 Candidatus Xenobia bacterium | reverse complement strand
AAGCCTTGGTCTTCGGGTTGCTTTCAGACCCGGAAAGTACCGTTTCCAAAACGGTGGAGCGAAATCGCGCCCGCTCGGCACTCATTCACGCCGAACACGACACCCGACCGAACGTGGTTTATCTGAAACCCGAGCGCAGTCCCGAGTTGCTCGAGGGCGCGGACCTTGGTCTCAAGGAAGCGAGGGCTAAAGCGGCCCGATCTGTGCCCGAGACTTCCGCGCACCCCGACCCTGTCTCAAGCGCCAGTCCGACCCCGATGAACAGCGCCACCCCGGCCGTGAGTACACCCACCCCCACGGTGGTGTCGACTCCGGTCGCCACGCCTCAGCCCGCGGTGACACCCTAAATGACCGATTTGAGAGTCTAACGAGAAACGGAAAAGTATATGAGTTCCCACGTTAATTTGAACTTCCGCGCGGCGGAGATCTCGATTCCCGAGATCTTCGACGCCTGCTTCGAGCCTATAGGCAAGTCAGGATGGAGGAGTAACCTCGTCATTGGTCTGTCTCTGTTGGCCATCGCCGTAGCCGGCATCGCCTTCGCGGGCCAACTATGGTTCGGAATCGGACGCACCGGTCTACACATCCCGGTCTATTGGGGTGGTTATATTATCACCTTCGTGTTTTGGATTGGTGTTGCTCACGCTGGAGCGCTTATTTCAGCGCTTCTGCGGCTATGCGGCGCAGAATGGAAGTCCGCGGTTACCCGAGTGGCCGAAGTGATCACATTGTTCACCCTTCCCGCGGCCGGTGCGTTTCCCCTGATCCACCTGGGCCGAACAGAAATTTTCTACTACATGCTACCGATTCCTAACAATCGACTGCTGTGGCCGAACTTTAAAAGTATGTTGATGTGGGACGTGTTCGCGGTGTCCACTTACCTGACCGGGTCAGTCCTGTTCTTGTATGTGACCATCGTACCGGACCTCGGCATCGCTCGCCCACGTATGAAAGGGCCTATCAAGACAATTTACACCCTGCTTTCTTGGGGTTGGCGCGGAACGGCCGAAGAATGGAAGCGAGTGATGGAAGCCGCGGCTCTCTACTCGGTTATCATTCTCCCCGTCGTTATCTCGGTTCACACCATCGTATCTTGGGACTTCGCGATGCAAGTGGTGCCCGGTTGGCACTCAGAGGTGTTCGGACCGCTCTTCTTCGTGGGTGCGCTGCATTCGGGAACAGCCGCGGTGTTCACGATGCTCGGTTTGCTGCTATGGACCTATCCCTCGTTTCGTAAGCTCATCACTCCCGTCCACTATGACATGCTCGGTCGTGTCTGGCTGGTACTGATGCTCGCGTGGGCCTACCTCTTCTTCAACGACTTTATGCCGGCTTACTACGCTCACGAACCGGACAAAATGGATTACCTCTACTACAACGCGTTTGGACCCTACGCCGCCGCCGCTTGGTTTCTAGTGATTGGAAACTTTGCTCTACCTCTGTTCTGCCTGGCTTTTCAAGAATTCCGGCGCAGCGTGCTGCCGATGTTCGTCCTCAGTATCATCGTGAATATCGCGATGTACATCGAGCGTGTGTTCATCGTCATCCCGGGTCTTGAGGTTTATAACGGAGGCACATTCAATACCATTCCGTACACCTATAGCGTTACGGAGATCTTAATCATCCTGGGCACCTTTGGTTGGGTGATCGGTGGTCTGACATTCTTCTGTCGGATCTTCCCGATTTTGCCCTACTGGGAGCTCGCTGAGACGAAAGCCCGACAGGTGGATGTGGATATGGCCGGAGTCAAGGTCGCCCACTTCCATATGGGTGAATAAGGAACATCATGAAATTCTGTGCAGAATACGAAGACCAGCTTACTGCTCTCAAGGCTCATCGAGTCTTGCTCGACAAAGGAGCGGATCCCGAAGAGATCGAGATTCGCTCTCCATACCCGCTTTCCGAACACGCGATTCCACCTCATCGTTCTAGGCCAATGGTTGTGAGAAACGTCGTTCGGCTGATGTGGCTGATCGGTCTCATCAGTGGGTTTGCTTTCATCACTTTCACTCAATTGGAGTGGGGACTCACCGCCAAGACGGGGGGCCAAGCCTTGGTGGCTGTGCCCATTACAGCCATCATCATGTACGAGTGCGGTATGCTTACCGCGCTTCTGGTGAACACCTTGATGTTTTTCATTGAGACGCGACGCTATCGCCAGTTGGTTCCAGCTTTGGAAGAAGACATGATTGTGGCCTTTGGTCACATCGCACTGGTGGTCAGTGGCGATGCGGCCAAGAAGGCCAAGGATTGGCTCAGTGATTCTGGGGCCCGATCGATGGTGAGCTACATGCTACCTATCGCCTTCATGGGTATGTTGATGAGCGGTTGCGCGACACACAATATGCGCTATCAGGCGGTCATCAAGCCGGGTGAAGCGCCCGCCGATTCCCCTCCCGAACGCTCTGTAAGAATGCCTACCTTGGCTGAGCAACAAGTCACGCCTCCGCAGCCGTATGGATGGCTTTACTATGGTGACCAAGCGGCTTCAGACCGGGCAGCGGTACAGCGAAAAACTCTAGAGAAGGACCTTGACCAGCAGGTCAAGGACGGCAAGCTCAGACGCCCTCAGGTGCGTGCGAAGCTGAAGGAATTCGACGAGAAATTGGTAGAGTTAGAGCCGGAGCTTTGGGCTTTGAAGTCCAACACCATCCCGGCTGAGCTCAAAGATCTCCAGAGTCCCGTGGCGTCGGACGCCGCATCTTTGGAGCGAGGAGAAAAACTTTACGTGGTCAACTGTGCGCAGTGCCACGGAGTCACCGGACAAGGTGATGGGAAAGTTGGAGAGCCAATGGGCATTAAGCCCGCTAAAATCGGTTCCCCTGAGTACGCCGACCGTTACTCTGATGGCGGCTTCTACCACTTCATTATGACCGGGAAGAACTTGATGCCGGCCTTCGGCTATAAGCTCAACACCCGCGAGGTTTTCGACATCATCAACTATCTCCGCAAACTGCAAGGAAAAGCCGCTTAGAAGCGACCTTTTGTTTTTTGGAGTAGTGTTTTCAATGTAAAAGAGCCGCTCTATTGAGCGGCTCTTTTGCATCTCACTAGAAGCTCCAGGCCGGGAGCCAGTCGGTCGATTCGGCTTTCCATCCCTTTTGCTCGAGCCGGGTTTGTAGGTCGGGCATATGGGCCGCCCCGTAGTACAATGCCATAGTGCGGCGGCCTTTGCCGATCTGTTGGTCGAGCACTTTCAGTGCGGCCTTGTTTCGCTCCCCAATCAGGGAGCTATCTCCGAGCGCGGTGAGTAGACCGTCGGATTGGGTCATCGCCGAGGCGATCAGTTTCTTGAGGGTCTTGCGGTCGGAAGGCTTGGCGTTGCCAGAGAGCAACGCCATAAAGTCGAGTTCGGCCATTTCTTGATCGGTGACTCCCATCGACTTACTGTTGAGGGACCCACTTTTTGCCATCGCCTTTTGAAAGTACGACATGATACTCTCTTGGCGGGACGCCATGCTGGCAGACAGAGCTTCTTGAGTGAGATCCGCGTGAACGAAGTTGGACCCGGAGTAATCGATACCCGAGAGTTGCGTGGTCAAGCCCATTGCTTTGGCTAAGGTACTCTGAATGCCAGAGAGTCCACCGCTTGCTTCCATTTGGCTCGGAAGCCTTTGCCCGGCGACGCTCTCAGGGAGAACCAGTTCGTAGAGCACAGCGTCGTAGCCGGTGAACTGATTGTTGAGTTGCTGGTAGTAGGATTTGTCTCCCAAATGAACGGCCGAGACCAAGTCGAGTGTTTGGCCTTGCGGGGCACGCATCTTGACCACACCTGTCTCCAGTCGAAACGGAGCGGAGTTGTGATAGCGTACGTAGGAGGCGAGACCCGTGGGGGTGGTGGTGTCGGCTAGGGCCCCTGAGGACGATACTAGACCGACGAGCAGTAACAGGTAGCAGAGGTAACGATAGGTTCGCATATCCCACTATAACCCACCTCGGTGAACTGTGGTTCGGGCATCATCTTGGAACAGTAAAAAAAAAAGGTGCCCGGAGTCCGGACACCTTTTTTTTCCGCTACTAAAGAGCTGACAATTTAGTGTTGCGCGGCGGGTTGGTACGGACGTGGCTTGAAAGCCTTGAGCGCAATCTGCACGCCGTTGCCGGTTCTGGTCACGGAGTACTCGGGCCAGTTGATAACATCGACGTAAACGCGTACCGTGCTACCGTTAAGCTGGCGTACACGAACTTGTCCGACTAAGCCGGTGTCCACAGGCAAGACGGCTTTGGGCTCCATACCCGAAGCGATAGAAGCCGGGTAGAGATCGATGGCTATCGAGCGATAGTCAGCCGATCCTTGGGGCAGGTGCTTGACGCTGTAGTTAAAGCTTCCCTGCATATTGACTTTGACCCAGTCTGGGCCCTTGCTTACAGTCACGTTGCTGACAACGCCGGCTACCGCGGCACCAGCGAGGCAGGCAACCAACAAAATTGCTAAACCCACGCAACGGAACCGCGAAAGAGATTTCCCATTAAAACTTTTCATCATTCATTCCCTCCTTGGAACAGACCGTTCCTTACAAAAGCGGGCTTAAGGATCTGGTCCGGAAGCCGTCTTCGTTGACTAGCGGTCCAGTTTGTGGTTTTTGAGCAAAACCCTTCATGCCAAAACGGGTCCGAACAGGCTACTCAAGGAGCCTTGAAGCTCAAGGCGAAAGTGCCATTCATGTCCAGAGAAACCGAAGTTTTGAAGACCTTGCTGGAAGTGGGTCGGCTGATCTCTTCCAACTACCCGATGCATAAAGTGATCAAAAGGATCAGCGGAAAGCTTCGTAAGCTTTTAAAGACTGACGACTGTTCTATTATGATTCTCGACGAGAAGAGTCGGGAACTGGCTTTTTGCGAGTCTTCGGGCTTGACCAGTTGGGAGATGCAGAATATTCGCTTCGAACTCGGTGAGGGTATCGCTGGTTGGGTCGCTAAGCACAAGAAGCCCGTACTCATTCCTGATGTAAGGATTGATCCGCGCTTTAAAGTTGTGGAAGCTCAGAAACGCACCATGGTGAGTATGATCTCCGCACCCTTAATGGTAAAGCGTCGGGTGATTGGAGTCGTGAGTTTGACCACGCGCGATGAGACGCAGGTGTTCACTCACGACGAACTTGAGTTGGTCGTACTTCTTTCGGCACACATTTCGTTGGCCTTAGAGAACA
>JBBKWP010000455.1:0-4637 GCA_037968995.1 Candidatus Xenobia bacterium | reverse complement strand
TTTACTCCAGTCACGGAGTCGCCCCGCTAAGCGAGAGAAGCGGTAGGGTCTATCATCCCACACGGGTTACGGTGAAAGTGATAGAGGTTGGACACACACCTTCGTGGTCGACCGCTTGAGAGCAGCTAGCCAGCAATGGTTATGGGTTCTGAAGTCGGAAGCATCAACAAGTGTCCCCCAGCGCCTCGGATGGAACAACCGAGGAATGGCTCATCAGCGAGACCGGAACTAGCAATAGGGAAAAGACGGCCAAGGTAACTTGGAAGGGTCGCCGGAAACGAAAAGAATGAGACGTCGGGCATTGGTAAGCTCGGCAGCGGAACTCTCAACAGTGCCCCTTCAACAAGGGTGCGTACGCCGCGCTGGATATCACACTAGCGAAAAAGAGTGAGGTTGGCATCACACCTTAAGATGCTCGAAACCTGGCGCGTGAGACCAGTGAAGTGCAGGTGACTCGCACTGATGACGGAGCTGCGTAAGTATCAGCTTCAACAAAGAGTTGGCCCTCGGGTTGAATCGGAGTTGAGTTGAGTCAAGCCCGAAGACGACGAAATGTAAGAGTCGTGGAGAAAGAACGCAGGGTAGCATTGGACACCATACCGATGCACAGTGTCTCGCCTGGAACAATGCGAGATAGGGCCCACAGCCTGACCTAGAGCCGCAAGGCGTCGAAGAGAATTCTCAAAGGCAACTTTGAGGAAACAGCTAGTGTCAAAGGTGGATTGTGGGAGTGTTAGAGAGTGGGACTCGTTTTTTCTAAGTGAGTCAATGGCCTCTAACGCAGCGGACCTGAAAGTTGCCGCCCAAGAATGTGAGTTCTTGGATAAAGATTTCAGAGGTTGCAATCAGACTCAAGAATTGCCTAGGCCGAACTGGAAGAACTTCGGGGGTTAGGACACTAACTCAGACATCGTTTCGGTAATGTGATGCCGAACGAGGTAAACTCGTGCCAGATGTTCAGACTGCGTGAGCAGAGAAAAGAACGTCGAATTGCGGGGGCGGAACTGCTAACTTCTTCAGCAGTGAAACGGTGGCCGCGAGGCCATACGACACCACTGGGGTAACCGCGACCGGAGACGGTGAATGACGAAGCAGGGGTAGCATACATACCTAAGAAATGCGCAGCGTTTCGTCTGAAGGCATTCGAAACGAGGCCCAACGCGTAAGACGGACCCGAGCAATTGGGTAAAGGTCTTGAAGGATGAAAGTCCTGTGCAAGATGCCGGCCTTAGCGGAACATGGGAGTTTGGTGCAGGAGAGGGTTCTCATCTCAAAAGGATGGGACGTGGCGGCCAAACAACAGAAGCACTCATCATGCTGTGTCCTCTACAGGGACGAAAGAGAGTGTCTAGGGAGCCTCCACCCGAATCAACGGATGCAGGCCATCGGCCTAACGCCTTCAGCTTAACGGCTGTAAGGACGGTCGAGGTCACCGAAACTGGGCTGTAGAGCCAGTCGGAAACAAGAAGACGCAGATCTCAAAAGGATCGGCGTCTTTTTTTTGTGCCCTTTACGACGATGCCTTGCCCTAAACCGCCTAGCTCGACATCGAAAGCCAATCCGAGGCAGTTTCGCATCACAAGCTAGCCTCGTCGAACGACGAAAGGCGAAAACCCGCTGTCGGGGCGGGGGTCGACCCGCTGTCGGAGTGCGGGTTTCGGCAGGTTCGGGCGTCGAGCACCAACCTCACCGATGGAGGATCCGCCTTTTTCTGTAACGTGTTCCGTCTTTCGTCGGTTCAGGGCGCACCCAAGCCAGAGTGGATCTATACGCCGAGCCTGGCTGGGGTGCGACCGGGCGGGGCAGCAAGTTCGGGCGCGAAGCCCGTTGCGGTGGAAGTGAAAGCTTAACGCAGATTCGGGCGTCGAGCACCAACCTCGCCGCATGTTCGAGCACGACGCCCACTGGGGGGGCACCGGACCATCCATCGCTACGCTTCATCTAGGTTAAGCATTGGAGTGTTCAAGCTCGACAATAGCACCCACAATCAGATTGGACGCTTCCTCGCAAAAGTCCACTCCGGAATAGTCTGGATTGTGACCCCCGATGTAAGGAACGGCCATGATGTGAAGGCTGGTGTTCGCATGTCCTTCGTCTGACACCGGTTGGTAAACGTCATTGATCGCGATACCCGGGACGAACAGATGGTACGTCCCGTCCGGATCTTGCTCGACACTCTCTGGATCCTTAACGATCTGCTCTTGAGCCTTCTCAGGGCAACGGAACCGCAAACGAGCGCGACGCACGACGCCCTGTTCAATCAAGGTGGGAAACGGAAAGTCTTGGACGGAAAGATGCGGCTGTCCGACGCAATCGATGTAGGTCTGATAAATCGGTGAACTTTCGACCCCCGTCTCTTCCGTGAAGCGATAAACAATCTGGTTCGTTGGAGTCACTTCAACCTTGCTGTCCTCACCCACTGCCACCAGATCCAAGCGCCCCGCATCGTGGAGAGCGATCAGTTCCTCACAAGATTCCTGGGGAAGGAAGGCGATGACAATAGAAATGAGTGGCATCAGTTCATTTTTGAGTCGCAGCATGTCCTCGGCTGAAAAATGTTTGGCGGGATAGTTGAGGGCATAGCTGAGGATTGCCAACACTTCTTTCCAGGGTATTGACTCTCTCTTTGCCAGCGAGCGAAGACTCTCCGCGTACTCCTCCTTAAAGAGCGCGAAAGGACGAGTGTCCTCTCGCGGGGCCATGGCCAGTGCGACGAATTCTTCCAACGTTTTGTCCCGAATCTGGTCGAAAATCTCAGGGTCCCTCTCGGCCAAAACCTTTTTGAAGTCTTCCTCAAAAACCAGGTCAAGAGGTACGAATCCGTCGTTCACTCGCTTGGCTTCTTCCCACTCATGTCGTTGAAGCAATCCCTCATCGCTGACTTCGGGATCATCAAGATGGATGCGCACACAAGGCATAAGTCCGTTGCGAGTGTGCATCATAATCTTGAAATCCTCAGCCTCGGGAAGTGCCACGAACTCCAACTGTTTCGAACTTTTCCGGACGAAGGTCCCGTTGTTGAGAGCGAGCGTCCTGATGGCGTCGACCGCCGTCAAAGAGCTTCCTCGAAGGGCAACAGGATGGTTGAAGACCTTAGCAAGTTTTGCTGGGGGATACGGAGAGGCATAGAAGCCCGGAACTTCTCCTTCTTTCCCTTTGGGCCAGTTGTGCCCCGAACAGACAATGATCCGATCGAAGACGATCGAAGTACTTCCGTCAACCACCACTTCCATCTGACCCCGATCGCTCAGGTTTCGAAGATCAGTCACGGGGCGGCCTAGGTGAACGACCGTCTGTAGTCCACCTTGCCGTGCTGCTTCTAGAAGACTTTCGAACTGAGACTCCAAGTACTGACCAAACAGTAGGCGGGGAAGGACCTTCTCCTGAGTGAAACGATCGCCGTCCACCCCGAAGCGAAGGCGCGTCGCCTCCGGAAGAGCCCGCACCCAGTCCGCCAACGGCTCCACCAGATCGGGAAGCTCGTTTCCTGAGACGTTGGTAATATGCTCAAGATTGGCCCCTTCCTCGCCATAGGGCATTCCCAAGCCCAAGCGCTGCTTGCGCTCGAAAATATGAATCTCGAGATCGGTTCGCTTCGCCTCGAGGAACTTCTTGAAGATGAATAACGCACTGGGACCGCCGCCAACAATCGCGATCCTCAACTTTTCTAACTGAGTCGAGCCAACCATTTTTCCACGTCCTTACGATGCATTGAGGCAAGCGGACTCGCCAAGACTCTCCGCAAAAATACTGGGTCCTTCTTCTTCTGATGCCAAACCGCGAAAAGCTCATCAACGGTGGGGTGGTTTTCAGGTGAAGGTTGAATCTCGATCGTCATCCCAGCTTCGAGAACCCCTTCTCGGAGCACCCGAGCATAGGCTCCCCCTCTGTTCGCTAAAGCGAAGCGCTTCACGAACTTCGGATCGTCCATGCGGGCCGCGAGTGTCGAGCAGGGAATCCGAGGTCCAGAAATCTGGAGGGTGACGTTTCCAATCTCCCACACATCGCCCAATCGAGCCGGATGCTCCTCCCCCATGGTCGAAACAGTGAGGTTCTCACCGAGAGTTCCGTAGGAGAGCGCACTTTCCAGTTCCCGCTCCCACCAGGCGTAATCTTTCGCACTGTATATGTAAAGCGCTTGATCTGGACCCCCGTGATACTTGGTACTACCGATATGGTCGCCATCTAAGCCCAGCGAACCAACCCAGACGGGACCGCGCCTAGGCCGCTTGAAGATGCCGGTTTTGGACGCCTTTTTCGCCCAAGGTATGACTTGCAGTTTACCCACATTCACGGAAAGAAGCTGAGCCGTTTCGATATCTTCACCGTGCGCCTTCATAAAGTTCATCCTGACTTGAGCTACGGATGCTCACCAACCTCCGCCCGGGTCAGAAAAGGGGGAACTCGGGGATGCATCCGGATGCCCTCATGCAGCTTGACTGAGATATCCTTGGCTCCTGACAGCCTGTCAGAACGGTCTCCTAGGAGTGTCTCTAAACCTGAGAAGCCAACCGGACATCTTGTTGACGCTACGAGGTTTCCGGTTGGCTTCCCAGGGGGGCATGCACTTCGAAAGCACCGAAGTCGCTTCCCGAGCAAATACCACTTCAAGATATCAAAGGAGACACATGATGACC
>JBBKWP010000454.1:0-10076 GCA_037968995.1 Candidatus Xenobia bacterium | reverse complement strand
CCGACAACATCCACCAAAAAGACTGACAACGTGGTTTGGAAAGACTCGCAGTGTTGGAGTCTGTCGGAGTCGGCCATGGAAAAGCCTTTGGAGTTTCCACCGGTCGCTTCGCCCCCCGCGGGCAAAGAAGATCTCAAAGTCAAGGGGGACGGAGCGGATATCGCACCGGGTTCCTACAGGGCACTTGAGGCCAACGGTGGAGGCGAGGTTCGATTGACAGGAGGAACCTATGTCTTCGAATCGATCAAACTGACCGGAGGAGCCAAGTTGTCTTTTTCCGGAGACAAGCCGGCCGTGATCTACGTGACCAAGGATTTCGACTTGAGTGGCGGAATCTTGAACAACACTAGCAAGTCCCCCAAGAATCTGCTCTTCATGCTGGCCGAAGACGTGAAGGCGAAAATCACCGGAGGTGCCCTGACGTTCGCTGTCATCTATGGACCTCAGGCTGAGGTTGAACTCAAAGGTGGGACCGATCTGTATGGAGCGATTGTCGCCCGAGAAGTGGATCTCAAAGGGGGGGCGAGCATCCATTACGACGTAGACCTTCTCAAGCACGCTCCTCCGGCGCTGTCCACTAGCAGTTCCAGCGGCGGCACCTCAGTCGTCAGTTGGCAGCGGTCCTAAGGCCCCTAAGAATGGAGTCGTAGGTCGAAACTCCTCGGGCATGGCTTGATAGGGAGGCGTGGCCTCGCTAAGCCCCTCGCAGAGCATTTGAACCTGCGCGCTTGTGACGAGCGGCCGATCCATCCATTTCTCACAACCCCACGCTAGAATCTTATGAAGAGCTACGGGTAAAGGGAAGATGATCGGAACGACATCTCTTTGTTTAGCGATTCTCACGACCATCTCGCTCAAAGTGAGTTCCTCGGGACCGAGCACGGGGACGGTGATTCCACTGAGTTGCCGCGCCGTCAAACATTGATTGAGCAAGACCACGACGTCATCGACGGCTACCGGTCGAACTTTTGGGTCTGTCCAACCAAGGTTGCCGAACAAAGGAACCTTCTCCATCACCTTGCCGATTTGAGTTGTGACCTGGTCCCCTAGGCCGTAGATAAGACCCATTTTTAAGATGGTGAAGTCCAATCCACTCTGCCGAACGAGTTGTTCGGCGTCCCATTTACTCTCGTGATATCTTGACCCGCAGTTTGGCCGAGCCCGCAAGAAACTGGTCAGGACGAACTTTTTGACGTTCGCTTGTCGACATGCGGCGAGGACATTTCTGGTTCCCTCAAGGTGAACCCGTCGGAAGGTCTGGTTGCCACGTTCGTGGCTGATACCGGCGCAGTGAAGCACGGCGTCGCAGCCAATGAAGGCGTCCGCGAGGGCCGCTGAGGAGTCAAGGCCAATGGGTCTTTCGTCGCAGGAGACGTTGTGCGATTCAGAGCGAAGAATCGAGACCGTTTCGAGTTTTTCCGCACGGGCGAACCGCAGAAAGTGGCTTCCGAGAAATCCCCGTCCTCCAGTGAGCGCGATTTTCATCGCTGACCAACAACAGATCGCGAAGAGGCCGATGCATGAGTGCATCGGCCTCTTTGTGGTTGTGACCGTTCCGAAAACAGTTTAGGAAGGCGCGTTGTCGACCTCGACTTGAAGGCCTTTTCCGCGAAGGTAGGCGGCAACTTCCTGGCACTTTTGTTTGTCGCCGCCGAAGCAGACAGCACGACCTGTGGAGTGGGCTACGCGTGTGATGTCTCCGGCTTTATCCAACGAACATCCGGTCGACTTTTGCAGCCAGAGTACGACATTGTCGTAGGAGTTGTAGTTGTCATTATAGAGAACTACTTGCCAAGCGCCTTGGGGCTGTTTGAACTCCTCAGTCCATTTTTTGAGTTCTTCGTCGATATTAGGGATGGTTAAAGTGGGCACAGCGGATCCTTTCGAAAAAAGAGAAAATGTTACGCCGATATTCTTCCCCGTTTCAGGAAAAAAAAACCTTTGAAAAAATTTCTACTCTGAATCAGATTCTTAAGAGGCTTGTACCGCGGTCAGGGTGCGTTGAAGATTGGCTTCCACTCGCGCGACTTCATCGGGGTCGATGTCTAGCGCGGCTTTGCGGGCGTAGGACGAACGATCCGTGTCTTTGAGTTGTTCGTGGATCCAACTGGCGAAGACGAGGAATGGAATATGTGCCATTGGGGGTCCACCGGTCTGCTTGAGCAGTTGGAACATCTCTTCGGAGAGAGCCAGAGCCGTCTCCATCTCGCGATGTTTGAGGTGGTGAACGACGAGACGTTCGTTGAGGGAGAAGAAGTAGGGGTCCTGCAATCGCAACAGCATTTTTCCCGCAGCGAGATAAAACTGTTGAGCCTTTGTCGCGTCGGAATCCGAAAGCAGATCGGCATGCAGCTCTAGCGCCTCGGACACCAATCGGTGGTCACCCAGATGTTCCTCGCCCTCGTCGAGCAAGTTGTCTAGAGTCTCCAGGGCATCGTCGCGCTGCTGGCTCATCGCCAACAGCAAAAGGCCCTCGACTTTCAAAATGGGGAGGAGCTCTTCACAGGCCATGCCCTCTTTTACCAGGTCAGAAACGTCGGTACGGGTTCCTGACCGACGCAGAGCGCGGGCCAGTCGTATTTGAACGGCAGCCTTTCTGAGTCCGTCGAATTCCGGCTGGGCTCGTTCCAGAAGCGGAGCGGCCATAGAGTGAAACCTGACCAACTCGAAAACCGAGGCCGCCAGCATCCAGACTTCGGGGTTTTCTGCGTGGGTGCCGCTCAGCGCGTCGTCCATCAAGCGTACACAAGCAAAAATCTCTCGCTCACCCAGCATCTGTTGGACCGTCTCGGTGAGTTCGTCAAATGTTGCACCGGGAACCGCTTCTTGCGGCACGATGAAGCTTTCGTCGGGATTGTCGACGTTTTCCACCAGGGCTAAGACATTGCGATCTTGCTCCAAGCCCCCTTTGAGATGGTTTTCCGCTTGCTCTTTCGGTGATGGTTCATTGGCCGCGGTTTTCACCATTAACAGGACGCCGGGCTCTTCGTAGATGGAGATTTTCCAAGACATTTCGATACCTCGCGTCAGACTTCTGAGCCGATGGCAAGGCTCCTGGAATTTTTCTTGAAAAAATATCGTGCCCATGTTCTCCCCGGAAGAAGGAGCGTTCCGATAATCTTCAAATACCCTTCGTATCTTAAGGGAGGTTTGTATGAAGTTCAAATCGTTTTGTATTGTTTGTGTCGTAGCAATGGCTCTCGCCGGCTGCGGAAAGCCGGCTGATCCCGGTGCAACAGCTTCGCCCGGTGGAGCTATGACGCCGGTTGCTACCGCGACTCCATAAGCGGAGTTTCCAGAGCTTTGGCCGCGGTCGAAGCGCAGAGAGAAGACCCGCCCAGTGTGACGGGTCTTTTTTCTTGTCAGGAATTCGCGCTCCAACAGGCAATGGATGCCCTGAAAAGGAGATGCGAATCGGGAACGCGCAGTTCGGCGCAGAGGGATTCCGCTCGACTTGCTCAATCCTGCCGCGTATCGCTCGACCGTTAGCTTCATCGATATCCATCGGCCACGGGGTAGCCTGGAGATATAAAACCCTTATCAGGAGAACTCCACCGGCAAACTCAAATACCGGTTCATACTCGGAACGTTCACGATTTTCAGTTTCTCTGGTCTGACGGCGAGTTGCAGATTCGGGTTTCGGGTGAACAGGTTCTTGAGCGCGATTTTGGTTTCTAGCCTAGCCAGCGGCGCTCCCAGACAGTAGTGGATCCCCATTCCAAACCCGAGGTGTCGATTGGGGGTGCGACCGATGTCGAAGGTCTCCGGGTTGTCGAAGACGGTCGGGTCGTGATTGGCGGCACCCAACAACGGCATGACGGCGCTCCCTTTGGGAATGACGACCCCATGCAGGGTGATGTCTTGGTTGGGGTAGTGCAGTTTGGTTGCCTCGATGGGACTGTGATAGCGCATCACTTCTTCAATAGCGCTGTCCAATAGTTCCCAATCGTCGCGCAGACGTTGGAGTTGCTCGGGGTGTCGCAGTAGTGTGAGTACGGAGTTGGTGATCAGGTTGACCGTTGTCTCGTATCCCGCGATGATCAGCAGGATCACCATGCTCACCAACTCATCTTCTGAAAGGGTCTCCCCCTCCTCTTCGGCCTGAATGAGGTGACTCAAGATGTCGTCTTGTGGCTGAAGTCGCTTCTTCTCGATGAGACCTTTTACAAACTTAACTGTCTTGGGAAAATCCCACAGGAGCGTCTTCAGCAGGGCGGGACCCGTGAATCCTTTACTAAGATAGTTTAAAGCCGACTGGAAGCCTTTCATGTCGGCGCTCTCCACTCCCAGCATCTCACCGATCACGGTGGTGGGAATGGCCAGAGAATAGCTAGGAACGAGATCGATTGTCTTTTGGGGCTCCAAGCTATTCAACAGGTCGTTGGTCAGTTCTTCAATGCGATCTCCCAACTTGGCAATGGACCTTGGAGTGAACGCCTTGTGCACCAAGTTCCTCAAGCGACGATGCTCTGCTCCGTCTTCGAGGATCATACTGTGCGAAGCCAACCTCAGAGACTTCGGCATAGGGAAAGGCATCTTGCCCCCTTTACCCGTGGCGTGACTGCGGTCGCGCATGAATCTGTCGTCTTTGAGCAAGTTCAAGCAGTCCTCATAGCGAGATAAGAAAGTGACGTTCATGAAGGCGAATTTTCCCTTGCATACCGGCGAACTCTCGCGCAACCATTTGTAGTAGCTGTACTTGTTTTCGCTGAACGCCCGACTGCCAATATTCAGAGGGAGTTTGATGTCCTCGGGAGACAGTTCCTTGGCTTCGATCATAGGGGCCTGATGCTGAGAACCGCCTCCGATGTCCGAACCGTCGAGCACTCGGATGACCCCAGTCGTTCCATCGACTTCCACCTCCATGCCGTCCTTGAGGATTTTGGTGATCCCTTGGATACCGGCGACCGACGGCTTCCCGTATTCCCGAGCCACCACGCCGCCGTGTTGCAGCATTCCTCCGACTTCTAGGATGATGGCCGAGGCGTTGACGAAGAGCGGTGTCCAACCAGGATCGGTAGTGTAGGCCACCAGAACGTCGCCTTTCTCCAGCGGTTTTTCACGGGGTGTATTGAGTACCTTGACCTTTCCCCGGGCCACTCCCCGAGAGATTCCGAGACCAACCAGTTCGTTGGGCTTTCCACGCTCGACGGGAATCTGTCCAATACGTCCGCGCGAGTCGATGAGATGCGGGAACGCGCCGACCTTGGCAACCCTCTCGAGAAAAGGGCGTCGTTCGGCGATGATCGCTCTCAGATCGATCTCCAGGCCAAGGTCAGCCTGGTCGGCTTCATCCACCTTCAGATAGAAGATGTCGTCGACCACGTCAAGTTGCTCACGTTCTACCAAGCGTCGACCTACGGCGAGCGCCCTTTGCCGAAAGGCTCCATCGGTTAGAACCAGCAAATACTTGAACGTGTCGCGGGTGCTGGCCAGTAGGTCGACGGATTTGTAGGCGCCCCGCAGAGTCCACTGCTTGCGCCAACTCAGAGTTTTCAAGAGGTTGCGATAGGCTTCGCTACGTTTTTCGATCTGACTTTGCAGATGGGTTTGGGGATTGAAGTCGCTGTCGGCCATATACGACATCTGCTCCAAGGCCAAGCGCGGGTCGTCATAGTATCGCGGATTTGACAGTTCCAACTCGCCGGGGCCGCGATGACCGTACTTATTCAAGAACTCGTCCCAGAGAGTTCGCAGTTCCGGGGAGATCTCGCCTTTCGAAAAACGCACCGCTAGGGCATCGAGGTTCTGAAAGTCCCCAGGGTCGACGAGTTTGGACATGTGGTAAAGCTGGATTCCAATGTCGGCGGCCTCGTTGCCGGCCACTCCCGTTTTGGCGTCTTCCAGCAAGTCTTGGACTTCGCGGGACTCACCATCAGAGAGGGCGTTGAGGCGAGCCAAATTGACGACATAGGCGATCACGGCCGGAAAGGAAAACTGTCCAATGACAGGGCCCAAAAGCGCGTTGTCGGATGTGATAGCCTCTCTCAAGCTGAGGCTGTCGTCTAGAGGCAGTTTCAAGCGCTCGATGAGAGGCGGCACGACGTTGGCATAACGTCCATAAAACTTCTCCGGGTTTAAAAAGGCGGAGACGGTGCTTTTGAGCGTGGCCCAGGCGTAGAACAAAGACCGTCCAATGGCCGGTAGGAGCCTGGACCATCGCAGTACGGAGACTTTGTTTTTCGCGGTGTACTTTGTACGGTCCACATTGCGCAGGAGTTTTGCCAAAAGAATGTCCGCCATAGCCACTTCTTCGGCCAGTAACTTTGGACTCATCACGGTCATCATCTGCGATAGATTGAAGTAGATTCGTCCCCCCGCGACGATAAACAGACGCCTGGTGGGGTCGCCGTAGGGGTCGGTGGGGATCGGCCCCATCATCTGTTTGTTGATCATCTCCATCACCCCAAGGAAATAGTCCATGGACAGGGGACTCATGGCCTGGTTGATGGTGAGACCTTCGGTCAAACTCACATCGTAATACAGCACGCGCTCTTCATCGGGTTCGGTCAGCATGCTGTCGTCGAGCGGGACGTAGGCGGTGATCGGGCGGCCCTGCAGGAGGTAAAGCTTACCGTCGGCGTAGGCCCACTCAATGTCCACCGGCTTCTGGTAGAGTTGCTCGACACTCTTGATGAGGTCGACGATCTCTAAAGCCTGCTGCCCGGTTAAGCAAAACTCGTCGCAACGGGACTCCTCACGGGTCTCAACGCCGCCGTCGTCCCTGAGCCAGATGGAGGTCTTCTTCTCCCCCCGTCGCTGCTCTTTGATCTGCCACTGAACCTTGTCCACCACGAAGTGATCCGGCGACACGGCTCCCGACACCACGGACTCCCCTTGCCCCCAACTGGCATCGATGACGGCCTCGTCGAAATCGTTGTTGAGGGGATTGAGAGAGAAGCCGACGCCCGCACACTCCGAGGCGATCTGCTGCTGAATCACCACAGCGATGCGAGGCTGATCGAGGGCGAATCCTTGCTGCCTTTTGTAGGCGAAAACCCGCTCGTCGAAAGCCGAGGCGAACGAGGCTCGGATGGCGCCTTCTAAGGTGGATTCCGTGATACCCAACGAGGTCTCGTATCCTCCCCAGAAGAGGCCCCGGCGAGGTCCTCTTCTGGGGAGGAAGAGCGAACCGCGAAAAGGGCGCCCTGAGGTAGAAACGCTAGGGCCTCAGTCAGCGCGGTTTGCTGCTTCTTATAGAATTTCAGTGATTTGGCCGCGATTTTGAGGTCGGCGGTGCTCTGCTCTAGGTCGACATCCTCGGAGAGAGCCTTCTGGAGGCTCGCCCATTCGCCACTCTTCTCCAGTCGCTTGATCCAAGGCTCAAAAAACGCCACGGTCAGTACACATCCAGTGGGCACCGGAAGGCCGGCCTTGGTCATTTCGATGAGCGAAAGCGCTTTGCCGCCGACTTCGGCGAGCGGGGGAGAAATGGGTGAGTCAAAATTGGCGATAGAAATCATTGAACCTAGGATACTTCGCTCGACCCCGAAAGTCAAACAGTCGCTTGACTGAATCCGACTCCTGGTAATCTCGCCCGATCGACCTCAGCGCTCGAAATCGCTGTTGACCTCGAAGGGGATTCCAAGAGTCTGGGAGATCTTGCGACCCGTCTCTTCCCCCTCCTCGCGACTTTTAGGCACGTCAAATATCCAGACCCACGAAGAGCCACTTCTCACCGACAGTGCCCAAGCCAAGCGGTCCCTCTCAGGGGCCTCCCTCAAGACAACCTTCGAACCAGGCGGTACCGCGACCTCAGTTCGGGTCGGTTTGCCACGGGCTCGAAACTGTTCGCTGCCAATCTCTCCAGCGGGGTCTACATAGGTGACCTTCTTTGTGACAGGGGACAGCACCATGCCCAGCAACCAGTATATCGCCGCGGCCGCGCCAAGACCCATCACAACGCCGAACATCTTGCCCAAGACATCGCCGGTGGCGAGAAATCCAAGACTCATGAAAAGAAACGGCGCCACAAAGAGGAGTCCTATCACCGCGCACCCTGCCTGCCCACCCGCTCCGTAATCTTGAACCAATTCGAGCCTTTGCACAGGTTCAGACGGCGAAGCTTCTTCGTCCAAAGAGGTCACCAAACCGACCTCCGACGATTCGGTCTCGCGCGGCGCCAGTGGACTCTCTGACTCTACGGTCGGGTCGACCGGGTCAGGCTTCTCGGGTCGGCCGCTCACCGCCACCGTGAGAGTCGAAGGTTCGGTCTTCACGGTCGGCTGGGATCCAAACAGAGCCCGCGACCCACCACTTTGATATCTCAATTCGGAGATTCCCGAAGTGGTGGCCACCTCAAGTTCGGCCATGGGAACTGGGTCTAGCAAAGGAGCCTCCACGAGGTCGGCCAAAGCCTCGGCGGCACCCCAAACATCTTTGAAATCTTTGGACAGATTGGGAAACAGTCTATGCAGTGCGCCATCTCTGCTGTGGATCGCCAGGCCATATTCCCACCAGCGAGAACTACCGGTGCTACCACTGCTGCTACGACTGTGATGATGTCCACTCACCGCGACACTCGCGATCTCGCTGAAGTTCACCGTGGTGGGGCAGTTCTTCATTCCCATCCAGTTGGACATGGCGCGGATCTGCTTCTTGGATGGATCGATCTCCCAGTATTCATTGTAGGTGAAAGCGAAAATGATCGTCAGCACGCACAGAGCGCTGACGGCGAAGTAGGGAAAGCCTTTCCGAAATCCCATGCTGATGGCGCTCGGAGCCGTCACGAAGAGACCGAAGAAAGCCAACGTCGTGAGCGATCGTATCCACACCTCGACGCGGGTCACCGGGTCGATCTGGAATGGGGTGAGTGAGCCTTTAGCGGCTCTCATTTGGCCGGAAACTTCTTGAGCGGTCTTTAACATCGGTACCCCTTGGAGCGTGCTGGTTCAGATCAGATGGGCTGAGGGTACCATGATTCTCTATAGTGCGCAAAATTGGCTGAGAGAAAGGATCAATAGGAACGATTCCAGATGTCCGTGCGTTTGGCCGCCAAACCTCGTTTCCGCCCCATAGTGATGACGGCTCCCTGCACCCTCGCGGGTATGGTCCCTATGGCAGTGGGCATCGGTGGCGCCTCGTGCGAAAACCTCCAGCGGTTCGCTTTCGCGCGGCGACAAAGCGGCCGCCCAAGGGATTGCTAGACGCCCAAAGCTCTGATGCTGAAGGCCGTAATGTGATCGGCGAGCTTCTTGGGGGTTAACTCCTCAATTTCGTCGTCGCCGATGAATCTAGGCAGAAACTTGTAGAAAAAGCGATGGTACTCAATCTGTCCCATGATGCCGATGGCCGCAAGTTTCTGATCGTCTTCGGACATGGAAGGTGGGGACAGCTCTTTGATGACGTCGAGAAAAGCGTCGAACTGAAGTTTGAGAGGCTCCTTGATGAGGTCGATGAGTTCAGCGGAGGGATCCGCGATCTCTCGGAATCCCAATTTTCCACTGGCTGTGTCTCGAACCTTATAGATGTCTAAGAGCGCCGTCTCAACGAAGCAGTGCAGTCGTTCCGCGGCGGTCCCGGTGGGAATGGCCTTCTTGAGCGAGGAACTGTTCGAGACTTCCTGTTCCAGCACGGCACGGTACAACGAGCGCTTGTCGCCAAAATGGTAATTCACCGAGGCGTTGTTGACGCCCGCTTTCTCGCAGATGTCGCGTACACTGGCCGCATCGTAGCCGTGTTCTCCGAAAAGTTCCAAGGCCGCTTGGATCAGCTTTTGTTTGGTGGACATATTCACTCCTTTTTACTGGGCCTCCCACAGGCCTCCTATTGCCGGTAGAAAGGGCCCTGGGTAGGTATCCCGATCTCCAATTCTCGCTTGACTGCCCACACTCTATAGCATACGATTGATTAAATCAATCGATTGAATTAATGTTTCGAGAAGAGGTCAGCGTGAAGAATTTTGGTCAGAGTGATAAGCAGCGGGCAAGGTTCTTGTGGTTTCTCACCTGTACGGTGTTGGGAACTGCAGTGCTCGTTCTGCTAAGTGGGTGCGGCCACGGCGATGAGAAGTCGAACCCGAACAAAGATCTCGAGAAGACCGCAGCGACCATGACCGTCACCACCAAGAAGGTCGA
>JBBKWP010000453.1:0-7361 GCA_037968995.1 Candidatus Xenobia bacterium | reverse complement strand
CCCCTGCCCAGAAGCGGGTAGACCCGCTGCCGGGGCGGGGGTGCGACCAGCGAATTCGTGTTTAAGGTCCTCGCGACTGGGATCCCCGCTCAGAGTGGATCGATCGATCCACCCAGGCTTGGGATCCGCGCGCGCCACTGGGATCCCCGCTCAGAGTGGATCGATCGATCCAGCCAGGCTTGGGATCCGCGCGCGCCACTTGGGATCGCCACCCGCTGCTAGGAGGCGTGCAGATTGGAGTTGCGTGAGTAGTGAGTAGAGAGTAGCGTGGCGCCCACCTGGAGCGCTTCCGTCCAGAAGGGCTCAGTCTTCTCCACGATTCGGAGCATCTCGAGTCGGCGCCCCAGCCTTGATCATCACTTTCTCGGTGGGAAATTGGCCATTCTTGACGGTGAGGCAATCGCTTTTCGGCCGCTCTGTCCAGATCTTTTTAGGCCGCTCCTTGAGAAGGTTAGTGATATCCAACAAAGTCAGGTCCGTCATGTGTCTGGCGTTACCACAATTGATCCGCTCGATACGCCAGAGCGTATAGAACTTAGCGGAATAGCTGGGCTTATCAAGATAAGGGAGCAGGATCTCGAGTTGACTGGGGGCGGCCAGGATCTCGTCCAACTCAGCGATTTCGTCCGGTTGGGGAGCGCGCGGGGTGGTCAAATATCGCAGGGTTGCAACAATCCGTTCCAGTCGCGGGACCTCATAGTAATTCAACAGTTTGTGATTGGTGGGGATGCCGCGATGGTCCAAGAACAGACGACGTTCGGAAACGGTCTGGTCGAGTTGCTCCAGGGTCATCCGAGGAAAGGTGGCCCCGGCCGCTTTCCCGCGCACTCGACTTCTCATGTTGAGCGTTCGGTCGCCCTTTTCAAGATGGTCGGCGACAGTCAACCAAGTGAATCGACAACGGCTTTCGAATCGTCGGGCGCTGATGTCGCTCTTGTACCAGAAATCGTAATCGAGATCCGAGCCTGCAAGGGTCAACATATCTAGCTGGACCTGCTCATTTGGTAGGTAGGTTTCCACAAACGGTTGGTGCTCGTCGTATGAGATTTCCGGAAGCATCGCGGCCGCGGCCACCTCGCAGCCCATGCTGTGAGCGAACACGCTCACGTGGGCCTTTGGGTATCGCTTTTGAAGTTCCAACAGAAGCTGTCGAGCGGGGCCTCGTCCCACGCTGCGGGCCAAAGGAACGGTGTCGAGATAGGTCTTCTGCATTTTGAGCAGTGAGGCTTTGGTGGCCGACTCCCACTGCAGCCCCACGAACATCACCCGCGTGGAGTCCTTGGCGAACATGGGTTGGAGTCGCTCGGTCAAAGCGTTGAAGTCTCTGGTGCTACCGTCCCTAGGTTTTTTGAACCCGTGGATGAAAACCACGATCTGTTCGGGGTCCGGCTGCAAAGCGTTCGCCTCCGCGAGAGTCTTGTCCACGACCTCTTTGCTGACCGCGGCGCTCTTGTCCACCCATAGGGAAGCGTAGCCGGTCGGGGCCAGGGTGGCTTCAGTTGGCGACCCCTCGTCCTCGGGATCTGGGTCTTGGTCTTGAGTCCAGGCGGGGCAGCCGAGGAGTAGCAGACTGAGGATGAGTAGAAGTAGGCGATATGCTGTCATGCGACTGTCTTTACCTGAGGCCTCTTTGCTCCTTTAAGATGCGCGAGGCCTTTATAGCTACCTAAGTATGTCCCAAATGGAGGCTTCGGGATGGGGTCCTTTAGACTGATTCCACTTACTCTTGAATCTGGAGGTAACGAAAAATGAACCACGATATTTTCGAAGGCAAATGGAAGCAGTTTAAAGGCGATATTAAGAATCAGTGGGGTAAACTCACCGATGATGATTTTGATAGAATTGATGGGAACCGTGACAAGTTCGAAGGAACTCTCCAAGAGCGTTACGGCTGGAAAAAAGAAGAAGCGCAACGCGAGCTGGATAACTGGCTCACCGCTAAGAGATAAACTGCGAACAACTTTTGCCTGGAAAAGGTAAAAGCAGAGGGACTCCCCTGGGGGGCGTCCCTCTGTTTTATTTTCCCGGCCAAGCCCGCGGGCTTGATTTCAGAAAGGCCTACGGACCCAACCCCATTTCAGAGAGGCTTACGATCCCGAATCGTGAGTCCGAACCGCCCAAGCCGCCGCTTGGCTGCGCCGACTGAGTCCCAATTTGTTGAGGATCCTACTGACGTGGTTTCGAGCGGTTTTTTCCGCGATGATCAGATCTTTTGCGATCTCTTTGTTGGTTTTCCCCTCAGCGATCAGTCCCACCACCTCCATCTCCCGTTCAGAGAGATCGGCGTCAGGTTCGGCTTCAGGGGACATTAGGTGGGGACCGGAGCGGCGCCCTTGGGACAGCTCACGGAGCTGTTCAATGACATTTTTGGCGATGGAGGGATCCAAGGTCCGTTCCCCCGCGTGGGTCGCTCGAAGGCAGCGAAGCAGTTCTTCTCGACGGACGTTCTTGAGAAGGTAGCCGTCGGCGCCGGCCACCAAAGCCGACAGGACGGCCTGCTCATCTGAAGATGAAGTGAGCATCAGCACCTTCACATCTAAGCCCAGCTCTTTCATCTGCCGGCAGGTCGCGATGCCCCCCATGCCGGCCATCATGACGTCCATCAAGATCACATCGACCGGGATCGTTTGGATGACCTTGAGAGCCTCTTCGCCGCTTTCGGACTCAGCCACAACCTCCACATCGTCTTCGATATCGAGAGCTGTCTTTAATCCCATGCGGACCATCTCGTGGTCATCTACCAACATCACCTTTATCATCTTTTCATTACTTCCATAGGACCCCTCCAACTGACCTCCATGCGCGTGCCGGGCTCGGCCGGAACCCATCGGAGTTCGAAACCGAGTCCTGTGGCTCTTGTTTTGAGATTGTCGAGGCCTCTTCCTCGGCGCACGCTTTCTGGGTCGAAGCCTCGACCGTTGTCCACCACACTGACGGCCTCCAAATGGGGATCTCCCAGGCTGATGGTAATGGTTTGGGCCTGGGCGTGATGGCAGGCGTTCGCCAGGCTTTCCTGGACGATCATAAAGATCTCTGACGCTCCCCGATCGGGCGGTGAGAAGCCAGGTTCTACGCGGAACTCCAGTGTGCAATCCGTAGCGGACTGATAGTCTCGAACCAGTTGTCCCACCGCGTGGGAAAGAGTTTGCCGACCAGCTTCCAGAGGTTCGATATTATGCATCGTGTTGCGGAGTTCTAGGAGCGCCTTGCGGGCAATCGGAGTGAGCAGTT
This sequence comes from Candidatus Xenobia bacterium, assembly GCA_037968995.1. Taxonomy (GTDB): domain Bacteria; phylum Vulcanimicrobiota; class Xenobia; order Xenobiales; family JADMJV01; genus JAEXNA01. The sequence continues at coordinate 4,130 of JBBKWP010000453.1, read as the reverse complement.
CAAGGTGGCTGGACGTCTTCTGAGCACCTTCTTTTTGGGCCAACACCTGTCCCGTTTCTAAAGACATTGTCAGCATGAAAAGCGTCTGAGCCACTCCGTCGTGAATATCTCTTGCCATTTTCGCCCGCTCCTCAGCGGCCGCTAAGGCCTCGGCTCGAGCGCTTTCTTGCCGCAGACGGTGCAAGACTTCTCCTAAGAAGGCTGCGAAAAGGCTTATCATCAGGGGGTTGAACGGTGTGCTGATCAGATCGGGCCCAGGATGTCCGTCAGGAAGATAAGCTGGCCCGAAGCCCTGGGTCGTCAGACTGACCGCTGTGACAAACCCCGCCGTGTAAGCCCCGGTGACGAAAAACGCTCCATAGATCCCGTATCGCAGCGAAGGAGCCAGCACCGTGGTGACGGCGAAATGATAGAACGGGCTATTCCATCCCCCGGTATAGTAGACACACCAGAGCGCGATCAAGAGGTCTCCAAGGGGTCGCAAAACCGCACCCCGAGTAAAAGACTCTTTTCCGAACTCAAATCTTAGAACGGTGGGGTTGGTGGTCAATACCAGCAGTTGGCAGGCGCTCACGAAAAGCGCCAGAGGAGCCCCCTGGAGATTCTCTTTGGGGACGGCTTGGAAAATGACGATAGCTAGAGCGATCAGCCAGCCCAGCCAACGGATCACCAGACTGATGGTACCGGGATCACGAAGCAGAATCTTCTGAAGGCGTTGGCGCAAGGCGATCCGTTCCGTCAAATTTTCGGCCCACCCTTCTCACCACGAACAGCATAGCGCCGTACCGAACGCCAAAACACGTTGAGAAGACGCTGTCCTCGAACCCCGCGCAGCGCCTGAAGCTCTAAGGCCGCCTTCTCCAGGTTGGGACCGACTTTTTTCAGTTCGGCCCGCAACCAGATCGATTGGGTCCCGTTTCTCCAATGGTCTTTAGGAACGTTCACCAAACCGAGTTCAAGGTCTTCCTCCCAGTCTCGCACCACCGAACACCAGCCTAGAACGCGCACCAAATGGGGAATCTGTCCACTGCGGATCGGAGAGTCGGCGGCTAAAAGCATGAGATCTAAGGAAAAGGAGAAAGTACGGTCTAGATGCCTCTGCAACTCCTCTTCGCTCAGCAAGGCTTTGCGCACCACACGAAGGCGGTCGATCTTCATCTCCTCGATGATGTCGTGCACCCACTCTTCTCCAGGCGCCTCAGAGCGCTCGGCGAGTTCCAACTTCAGACAGGCGCCCAAAGTTTGGAGAGTGGGATCAGGAAAATCGCCATCTCCGCGCATAGCCCTTTGGCATTGCGCGGCGATGTCGAGCGGCTCGACGTCGGAGGCCAACTGACCGTCCAGCAGATCGTCGAGACGCTGAAGAAAACAGAATCCCACCCGGGCCAATCGACGCCGTTTCCAGCCCAGGAGGCTTGTGGCGAAGAGAGCAGCTCCGATCAGGGCGTAGCGCCGATGCCGTGTCGCGCAGCGTACAGTCTCTTGAAGAACCGATATTTCTATCTGAATGGTGGGAGTTTTTGCCAACCGTTGGGCCGCGAAAGCCAGAAGAATTCCGCCCACGATGTCGACGGGGTGATGCTGGTGAAGCAGCACAGTGGAGAGCATGACGGCCAGGCTCCACAGCCACACCCAGGACCGTCGTAGATACAGAGCGGCAATCGCCGCATAGGCCACATGAAGCGACGGGAAAAGATTGTTCTCCAGGTTCAGGAGATCGGCGACGGCGAAGAGGCCGGAACGGACCTGGGTGTCGGCCGGCACCGCGGCTAAGGGCAACAAGACGAAGAACGGCCAGGCCAGGACGGTGGCGAGCAAAAGCGTCATCGTAAATTCGCTCAACTTCACCTTCGGCACTTTCCAGTAGGCGCCGACGAGGAGCAAGTCCAAGGACAGGTAGACCACCGCCCATTCCGGCCAAAAAGGAATGCCCTTAGGGAAGGGTATCGGAATCCGCCAGTCATGCAGGCCTGTCAAAAGATCCGCGCTCCCATAAAACAGCACAAAGGCGAGGACGAACAGTCCCAACTCCCTGACTCTCACGGCAGTTTCTCAGGGCCTTTCCACATGCGTCGCCATATCTCCCCAAAGCTAGGTTGTGGCTCCTCGTCCGGGTCGACAAGGTGGGGAAGATCGACCCAAGAGTGGTTCGGATGCTGATGATGGGCGCGATGGAGTGGGTAGTTGAGCAGACATCGTCGCAGCCACGGGTGGGTTCGTAGATTCCAGGCTCCTTTTTGAAGGTCCAGTGGACTGAAAGCGTGGTCGGCGTACTGGAGCGAGCACCAGTTGACCGCGAAGGCCGCGTAACACAGGAGCCAACCCTTCCAGGTCACCGACAACAGCCCGGCCATAGAAAGCTGTAGTCCGACGGCAAAGAGTACATCGGTCTTCGCATGACCCCGATCCAATCCGTCCAGGGCCGCCAAATAGTTGTTGGAACTCGTCTGGCGGGCGGCTTTCGACGATCGAAGTAAGGGCTTGGCCATCAATTTAGGAAACAAAAGGTACAGTAGCGAGGCCAGAGGCACAAAGACCCAATAAAGGCCTGTCAAAATGGCATACCACTGAGCCAACTTCAAGAAGCGATTGTCGCCTGGTCGGAGGTAGTCCCATTGCTCGGATTCCGTTCGGTTGTCCCGGTGATGGGTCAGATGGAAGGCTCGCTGGAGGCGGTAGGAGGTCGGAAAGAATCCGGCCGCCCAACGTCCCGCCCAATCATTGACGCGGCGGTCGCTATGGAAAGTCGCATGGATAGCCTCGTGAAGCAGCGCGTACATAGAGTGGTTGACGTAAGAAAAGAGTAGGGCCCACAAAATTACGACAGGGCCCTGGTCTAGGGAGGCGGCCCGTAAAAGGAGGGCCGCCAAAAGGCTGAAGGCGGCCAGAAGGGTCAGATTGAGGGCGTTCGGGATCCGGCGTGGACCGATTTTTTCTAGACACGTGCTCATGCGACCGGTAGGCCTTCCAGATACCGAGCGAATCGCTCCATGGTTTGGTCCACGGGTAAGCCGGTGTACGGTTGCATCCGAATCCCAGACATCGCTGTAAGGTCACGTTTTAAGAAACTGCTGTAGAGGAATCCAGCCAGCCAGGAAATGGGTCCCGGCTTGGGGCTTCCGACCGAAAGGCGCAGTCGGGTCTGACGGCCGTGGGGCTCCATACCGACCACCAAGGCCGAGTTTCGCTGACCGAGACTGGATTGAACCACGAAGAGCGGTCCGCCGTAACACTGCATGGTGACCCGAATGCCCTGGGGCGCTAGGCGAGTCATCAGGCGGTCCGAAAGGGCTGTCCCTGTCGGCGTGGAGAGATAGGAGCATTCAAAACGATAAGCGTCGGGTTGCTCGACAACCGGCGGTTCCAGAAGTCGGCGTCGGTGCACGGCCTCGTAGTGGTGCGTGTCGAAAGCGTTGGCGGTCAGAGCGTACCAGGGAGCGTCGACCATGGCCCCCTTCATGGGGTTCCAGTGATACTGCGTTAAGCCATCGGGTAGGGGAAAGGTGGGCTCTTGTCCGTGGAAGACGAAGACGGAGCCGAATCTCTCTAACACCGGCCACGAACGCACGCAGTTCCGACCCCCGGCGACTTTGCCGTCTCCTCGATAGCGCCAGCCGTGGAGCGGACAGACCAAATGGTCTTGGTCCACCTTTCCTCCCTGAAGCCGCGCTCCCATGTGTGCACAAAAGGGGTCGAGACCGTGGACTTGACCCAGGGAGTCGCGAAAAAGAACAATTTCTGAGGTGCCGACTCGGGCCGCCCGCACCCCTTCCAAGGGGATCTCTGATGAGGCGGCCACGAGGTACCAGGCTTTCAAGTCACCAGAAATAACCCACTCCGGCCTCTCTGAGGGCATCGAGGACACTAAGAGCGCTTGCGTCGGCCCCACAGAAAGCCGAGGATTCCACCGAACAGAAGGCCTAAAAGCGAGCCCCCTCCCAAAGCCGCTATGAGAAGCTTTTTCATCTTGGCGACCACCGGGTTGTCGAACATATTGACGGAGTAGTGGAAATTGGCGATTTTCCATCCGTCGGGCTCGCGGATCATGGTGGCCGACCAGCGAGGCTGAACATCGATCACGCTCCCGTCCTTGAGAACGTAGTGATCGTTGGAGTGACCCACCGCCACCC